>JASBSN010000114.1 GCA_030148915.1 Thiogranum sp. | reverse complement strand
CATTATCGGCGCCGGAGCCGTTACAATAGGGTCTTCACCGGCGCCCTGGAAGCACCGGACAACGACTGATTTTTCTCTTTTTATGGAAATACTTCACATGTATGACAGAAACAGTATCCGTACGGGGGGCTTCACGCTCATCGAGGTGATGGTCGTGGTGGTTATCCTGGGCATACTGGCCGCCGTGCTGGTGCCCAAAGTGATGGACCGCCCCGATGAAGCGCGCATCGTCAAGGCACGCCAGGATATCCGTGCCCTGGAAGCCGCGCTGAATCTCTACAAGTTGGACAACTACGAATATCCCACCACGGACCAGGGGCTGGAAGCGCTGGCCAGCAAGCCGGACATCCCACCAGAACCGCCACGCTGGAAAGCGGGCGGCTACGTCGACCGTCTGCCGGAGGATCCCTGGCAGCAACCTTACCAATATCTCAGCCCGGGCACACACGGCAGTGTGGATATTTATTCCACCGGGCCCGACCGTCAGCCCAGCGACGACGATATCGGCAACTGGATGTTGCGCTGAGGGCAACTGCGGTGTATCCGGCCGCTGCCAAGCCGCGGCGCAACTGGTTCGGCGGACGCCCCCCGCTCACCACAGGCGAGGGTGGCGCCGGGCGTGGATTCACGTTGTTGGAGGTCATGGCGGTACTGGTGATCGTCGGTATCCTTTTGACCTTTATGACGCTCTCGACCGGCGACAAGCGCGGTGAAGAACTCGAGCGCGAGGCGCAGCGCCTGGTGGCGCTGTTGCAACTGGCCAGCGAGGAAGCGGTGACGCGCAGCGAGCAGCTGGCGCTGCGCGTCGGCGAGAGCGATTATGCCTTCATGATCCGGCACAACAATCAGTGGTTGCCGCTCGAGGATGCGCGGCCGTTGCGCCCGCGTACACTGCCCACCGGTATTGAGCTCGACCTCGAGCTGGAGGAGAATCCGCCGCCGGGGCTGACCGCCGAAGACGCCGATCAGCCGCAGATATTTCTGCTTTCCAGTGGCGAGATGACGCCCTTCCTTTTAACCCTGTCGGCGGCCGACGGCACCGTCACCCGGACCATCAAGGCGACACTGCTCGGTCGCCTGGAGCTGGAATAATGCGCCGCGCCGCAGGCTTTACCCTGCTGGAAGTGCTGATCGCGCTGGTGGTGCTGGCGCTGTCGCTGGGCGCGGTGATTCAGACCACGGGCGAATACACCACCAATCAGGCGTATCTGCGCGACCGCACCTTTGCCGAGTGGGTGGCGCGCAACCAATTGGCCGCCATGCTATTGGCCGGTGAGTGGCCCTCGCTGGGGCAGAAAAAAGGCGAGGCGGAGCTGCCGTTGGGCGATAGCGGGGAGGGCGGTCGCAGCTGGCGCTGGGTGGTGCAGGTGGTGCAGACGCCGGAAGAGGATCTGCGCCGGCTGGATATCGATGTCTATCCGTTAGATGCTGACGATAAGGCCGATCCGCTGGCCAGCCTGAGCGGTTTTATCGGCAAACCCTCATGATTCGCAGTCGTGGTTTCACGCTGCTGGAGTTGCTCGTCGCGGTGGCCATTTTCGCCCTCACCGGGGCCATGGCCTACAGCGGTCTGCAGCAGGTGCTGAAACAGAAAGACAGCACGGAGCAAGCCGCGCAGCGGCTGTCCGACCTGCAAAAGGCCTACCGGATTATGCAACGCGATCTGGAGCAGCTGACGCCGCGCGGCATCCGTAACGAATTCGGCGACAGTATCGGCGCGCTGCTGGGCGGCAGCGGTTATTCCGGCGTGGAGTTCAGCCGCACCGGCTACGCCAATCCGGCGGACTTTGTGCGCGGCGATATTCAGCGGGTGGCCTATGTGCCGGACCAGGATACCTTGCTGCGGCGCACCTGGCGGGTGCTCGACCGGGCCCAGGACAGCGTGCCCGATGAACAGGTGCTGGTCGAGGGCATGCGGCGGTTCAGTATGCGCTTTCTCGATCAGGCCGATGAATGGCAGGACACCTGGCCGGCGCAACAGGTCCTCGCCGCCACGCCGGGCGCCGTCAGTGGCGTCGATTTGCCCAAAGCGATAGAAGTTTCCCTCGAGTTGGACGACATGGGCACCTTGCGCTGGCTGTTCATGGTACCGGAGAGTCCCGATCTCTCTGCCCTGCCGACTGCCGGCGGGACGGGTGGAACCAACGGGACGGGCAACGACAACGACGACGAGGGCGCGCCATGAACGCGGATCGGCAGCGCGGGGTCGCGCTGATTACCGCCTTGCTGGTGGTCGCCATAGCTACCGTGGCGGCCGTGGCGATGGCCGCCCGTCAGCAGCTGGATGTGCGTCGTACCGCCGGCCTGCTGCACGGCGAGCAGGCCTGGGCCTATGTCCTGGGCGCCGAGGACTGGGCGAAGGTGGTGTTACGCCGCGACGCGCTCAACAGCCAGGTGGATACGCTCAGTGAAGACTGGTCGGCCAGTCCGCCGGTGTCACTGGTGGAGGGCGGCACGATTGTCGGCCGGCTGATCGATCTGCAGGGGCGTTTCAATCTGAATAACCTTGTTCAGCAAAGCGGCGCGCCGGACGCGCAGGCCATCGAATATTACAAACGTCTGTTGCGCAATCTCGATCTCGACGAACGCCTGGCCGACGCGGTCGTCGACTGGATCGACCCGGATATCAATGTGCGCTTTCCCGATGGCGCCGAGGACGGCACCTACCTGTCGCTGGAGCCGCCGTACCGCACCGCCAACCGGCTACTGGTCGACGCCAGTGAACTGCGTCTGGTGAAAGGTTACGATGCCGCGGTGCTGAACCGACTGCGTCCTCATGTGGTGGCGCTGCCGGTGCGTACCGCCATCAACGTCAATACCGCCGATGCGGTGGTGCTGAGCGCGCTCGCGGTGGGGCTGACGGTGGCCGACGGCGCGAAACTGGCCGAAGGGCGCGGTGAAGACGGCTATCCCTCGGTCGATAGCTTCAGGCAGGACCCGGTGCTGAAAAGCAAGGCGGTGGACGCCAGCCTGCTCAGTGTCAGCACCGGTTGGTTTATGATGTTGAGCGAAGCGGATATCGGCGAGGGCCGGGCGCGTCTGGCGAGTCGCCTGCAACGGCTCAAAGGGCAGGTCCGGGTGGTCAGCCGGCAACGGGAGTTTTTCGATCCGGTGGTGCCGTTGCCGCCTGACGACACTGCCCCAGGGCCGTGACGTGGTAGGATACGTCTACTGAATTCAGAGAGATAGCGTAAGCGAATGGCTGACACTTTACTGATGCGTCTGGCGCCGGAGAGCGAGGGTATTCGCGACTGGATGCTGCTCGACGCCGAGGGCCAGGCCAAGACCCCGGTGCAGACCGGGGCGCCGGCGCCGGCGGTGGCCGCCGGCGCCCGACGAATTGTCGTACTGGTGCCGGCGCAGGACGTGACGCTGCTGCTGGCGCGGGTGCCGGGCAGCCGGCAGCGGGCGGCGCGGGCGGTGCCTTTTGCCCTGGAAGAACAACTGGCCGGCGATGTCGAGGAGCTGCACTTCGCGCTTGGCCGTCCCCTGAGTGATGGCCGTTATCCGGTTGCCGTGGTCGAGCGCCGGCAGATGGATGCCTGGGCGAGTCTGCTGCTCGATCACGCCATCAGCGCCCACCAGTGGCTTCCGGAAACCCTGGCGCTGCCACGCAGCGAAGACTGGGATCTGCTGGTCGACGGTGAGCGGGTGCTGGTGCGCAGCGGCGATTTCTCCGGCTTCTCGTGGGATCTGGATAATCTCTCGCTGATGATTTCACTGCTCGCCGGCGACGATCAGTTGCCGGAGCGGGCCTGCATTCACGGCTCCGAGCCATTGGAGCTGGTGGGGGTCGAAACGGTGCTCGACAGCACACAGCGCCAGCCCCTGGAACTGCTCGCGGCCGGCTGGTCGCAGGGCCCGGTGATCGATCTGCTGCAGGGCGCCTACAGCCGTCGCGCCGAGTGGGGGCGGTGGCTGCGGCCGTGGAAAACCACCGCGGCGCTGCTGCTGGCGGTGCTGCTGCTGGGGCTGCTCTCGATGGGGGTGAATTATTACCGCCTCGAGCAGCAACAGGCGCGCCTCTCGGCGGATATCGAGGCGCTGTATAAAAAGACCTTCCCCAACGCCCGGCGCATTGTCAATCCTCGCGCGCAAATGGAGCAACAACTCAAGCGCCTGCAGCGACAGGCCGGTGGCGGTGATGCCAGTTTTCTCGGTATGTTCGCCGAAACGGCCGGCGTGGTGCGCTCGGCCCAGGGTATCAGCATCCAGGGCGTCAGTTATCGCGACGGGCGGCTCGATCTCGAGCTGCAGGCGGACAACCTGCAGTTGCTCGATGGCTTCAAGCAGGCGTTGGTCAGCGGCGGGCGCGTGGACGCCGAAATCCAGTCCGCCACCACCGGTAAAGACCAGAAAGTCAAAAGCCGTATCCGCATCGAGGTGAAGACATCATGAAAGACTGGTTTTTCGGTCTCGAGCCGCGCGAACGCCTGCTGGTCGGCGGGGGCGCGGTGGTGCTGGCGTGGCTGGTGCTCTACCTGATGATCTGGGCGCCGATCGCCGGTCAGTACCGCGGCCTGAAAGACAGCGTGGCGAGCCAGCAGCAGACCCTGGCCTGGATGCAGCGGGCCGCGGCGCAAATACAGGCGCTACAGGGCAGCACCGCGGGCGGCGCCAAAGGGCTGGGCGGACGTTCGCTGCTGGCGCTGGCCGATCAATCGGCGCGCAGCGGCGGCCTGGGTGGGGCGATTAAGCGTATCGAGCCCGACGGCACCAAAGGCGTGAAAGTCTGGCTGGAAGGCGCGGCTTTCGATCCCATGATTCTCTGGCTCGGCAAGTTGGCCAAGACCTACCAGATTGAACCCGTGCTGATCACCCTTGAACCGGTCGGCGACGGGCGCGTCAACGCGCGTCTGACGCTGCAGGAACCGGCGCTATGACACAGCGCTGGCTGCTGGTGCTGGTAGGTATAGCCACTTTTATGCTGTTCCTGCTGGTCAGCGCGCCGGCGG
This sequence comes from Thiogranum sp., assembly GCA_030148915.1. GTDB lineage: Bacteria > Pseudomonadota > Gammaproteobacteria > DSM-19610 > DSM-19610 > Thiogranum. The sequence goes on along the minus strand of JASBSN010000114.1, from coordinate 26,425 downwards.
CCAAAGTGCTGCCCTGGCTGGAGCCGCAGCTACCACAAATTCACGGGGCCGGTATCAGCGGCAGTATCTGGTCCGGCGGCGCTCAGCAGTTGTCGGTGGGTAGCGTGCCGTTGACGGATGTGCGCTGGCATCTGCGCCCTCTGGCGCTGTTCAAAGGGGCGCTGGAAGTCGCTATGGATGCGCGCCTGAACGATCAACCGGTGCGCGCCAACCTCGGCCGAGGCGTATTTTCCGGTGCTTACCTGAGTGACGTGACAGGCCGTATGGCGGCGGCCGATCTGCTTTTCATGACCGGGCTGAACCTGGCCGAACTCGGCGGTGAAATGGATTTCGACATTCAGCGGGTGGTCGGCCTCGGGCAGGGCTTTCCGGCCGTGGCGGGCACGCTCTCCTGGGCGCCGGCGCAGGTGCTGGCGCCGCTGCAGCTGGATCTCGGCAAAGCGCAATTGACCACCCGCATTGAAGCCGGCGAGACCCGCGGCCAATTGACCGCCAGCGGCGGGGCGCTGACCCTGGCCGGCGACGTGAGCTTTAATCCCGACGGCAGCTATCGGCTGGTCGGCCAGGTGCAGAAGCACGGCGCCGTGCCGCAGGCGGTGGATAAATTTCTCACCACCTTTGCTGAGTTCAACAACGGCAGTTACCGGCTGGAGTGGTCGGACCAGATCAAGTTCTAGCGCATGAGCCTGTTGCTGACCACGCCTGAGCAACACAGCTTTCAGGACCCTTCCCTCGAACTCAACGAAAAGCGCTTGCAGCGTTGGTTGGCCAGTCTGCCGGTGCTCGATACCAGTGAATCGCTGCGCATGGTGTTGGGCGCGATCGAGCCGCTGAACGAACAAAAGCTGGAAGCCGACAAACGCCTGGCGTTAATGAGCCTGTATCAGGCCACCTTTACGCGGCTCTACATCACCGCGGAACCGTTGTGCCTACGCCAGCAACCGTTGTCGCGCCAGCAGCGCCAGGACACGGTCGACGATGTGGAGCGCCTGAGTCTCGCCATGGCCAACGGTTTCAAGCTGGTGCTCAAGGCCCTGTACGCGCAGGGGGCGGCCTGCGAGCCGGCCAAATTCGCCCGGGTGTCGCGCTGGACGTTACAGGCCTTAGCCGCGGCGCTGCTGCACAGCTACCGGTTCTATCGCCCGGAGCCGGGCTTCGTGTTTCTGGAACTCAATCAGATCTACCGCGTGGCGCGCCACCGCGGGCTGCACGATGTCACCGGTAGCGATGACGCCGAGAACACCCAGGCCAGTCTGGCGACCCTTTATCTCGCGACCAGCCTGCTGTCGCTGTGTGACCCCTTCAGTCTGGAGGAAGGGGTGGCCGATGCGTGTTATCGCAGCCTGCTGCAATACGTGGGCCGCGCGCGCATCGTGCCGGGCAACTGCTGGCAGGGGGTGCCCGAGGGCCTGTATTTTGTCGACCTGCAGAGCGACAGTCGGCCACGTCATTGCGTGTTTTTGAGCTCGCCGGTGGCCGGCGACGATCCGCATATTCTCGATGCGCGCGGCGCGCTGCAGCAGATGCACCGCACCCTCGCCGGGCTGCCGGCCGATCGGCGCCGTCAACGCAGCGAAGCACAGATACTCGCAGCGCTGCTGCCGGAGGTGAGCGCGCGGGACAAACGGCGCAGCGAACGGCGTCGCGACGGCCGCTGGATCGGGCTGGTGAACGGTTTGGCCAGCATCCACGCCTGGCTGCTCGCGCAGCGGCGGGGCAAGGCAACGCCAGCGCTACAGATGCAGGTCAAGGACGTCAGCGCGGGCGGCTACTGCCTGGCCTGGGACAAAAGTGCCGCCGCGGTGCTGCAAGTGGGCGATCTGCTCTGTGTGGTCTCAGACAGTGACGAGCAGAGCGTGCCGCCGCCGGTGCAGCTGATGGTGGTACGCTGGTTGCGCGATAGCCGCGAGGAGGGTACCGAACTTGGCGTGGAGCGGGTCGCCGAGGCGCCCGGCGCAGTTCAGTTCAGTGCCGATGAAGAGGATAGCGGGGTTCGCCTGCCGGCTTTGTTCATACCGTCCGCGCGCGACGGCGAGAATACGGCCGCGCGCCTGCTCACCGCGCCGCAGGTTTACGCCGAAAAGCGCGCGCTGTTACTCTATGTGGGCGAGCGCGAGGTGGCGATCCGCTGCGGGGCACTGCTGGAGCAGGCGCCGGGTTTTGACTGTTTTGAATTCACCTCTTCGTGACACCCCCTGTCCTTTGGCCGTACGAGTGAGCAGATGGCAACCAGACCCCTGATACCTGTTGAGGCGATGAGCGCCCAAACCAAATGCGGTTTCTGCACCAACACGCAGTGTTGCACCTACATCAGTCAGGAAATCGATGCGCCGCGCTCCAAGCGGGATTTTGATTTTCTGCTCTGGCAGATTTCGCACCGCGACATCCGCCTGTACAAGGATGAAGGCAGCTGGTATCTGCTGGTGGAGAATGCCTGCACGCATATCCAAACCGACGGGCGCTGCGGCATCTACGACGAGCGCCCACAGATCTGCCGCGATTACTCCAACGATTATTGCGAGTTCGACGCGCCGGCCGAGGACGGTTTCGAGCTGTATTTCCGTAACTACGATGAATTGCTGCAGTACTGCAGGAAGCGCTTCAAACGCTGGGGGCAACGTCCCTACTGACTGGCACCCCGTCATTCCGGCGAAAGCCGGAATCCATGGTCTTACATGTCATCCTTTGGATTCCGGCCTGCGCCGGAATGACGGGGGTGGCTGGGTTGACCGGGGTGGCTGGGTTGGCGGGGGTGGCTGGGTTGGCGGGGCAGGCCGGAGTGACGGCGGGTAACCAGCCCGGGTGTCAGTTCGTCGAAACGCTCGATTGCGAGGAACTCACCGGTTTGTTTCGGCGGCGCCTTGCTGTCGGGCAGGCGCACCGCGCGTAAGTGGCGAATGCCGAAATCGCGCGCCGCGCGCAACACCGGCAGACTGTCGTCGACAAACAAGGTGCGCTGCGGGTCGAAGGGGTCCTCGGTGGCCAGTCGCGGCCAGAACAGCGGGTCTTCCTTGGGGATGCGAAAGGCGTGGGCGCAAATCAGCTGGTCGAAGTGTTCGGCCAGGCCGGTGGCGGTCATTTTCAGATCCACCACCCGGTGATGGGCGTTAGTCAACAGCGCGACACGCCGGCCGCTGGCGCGCAACACCCGCAGGAAGTCGGCTACGTGCGGATGCACCTGTATCAGGTGCTCGAGCTCGCGCTTCAGGGCGCCGATATCCAGGCCCAGCTCACGGCTCCAATAGTCGATGCAGTACCAGTCGATAGTGCCCTCCATGGCGCGAAAGCGCGGATACAGGGCGTGCTTGGCCTGCGCCACCGGGATGGCGTGTTTTTCCGCGTAGCGCAGCGGCACGTGCTCGAGCCAGAAATGATTGTCGAAATGCAGATCCAGCAGCGTACCGTCCATGTCGAGGAATACGGTATCGATGTCTTTCCAGGCGAGCGTCTCGGGCATGATTTAAGGCAACGGTTGTTCGGCGGTCGAAATCGGTCAGCAGGCTGGGTATGATGGCCAGCGGCTGTACGGCAGGCACGCAATAGCGGCGCTGCACGTCCCTGATGGCCTGACTATAACCGATAACCTGGTGAAAATTTCCCATGAATCCATGTAAATATCTTGACCCGGTGCGCAGCCTGGCAAAACAGGCCGGCGAGCGCATTCTGGCCGTTTATAACACTGATTTTTCAGTGGAAGAAAAGGACGATAACTCTCCCCTGACGGCCGCCGACATGGCCTCGCACACCGCCATCGTCGCCGGTCTAGAGGCGCTGACCCCGGAGATTCCGGTGCTCTCCGAGGAATCGGCCAAAATACCTTACGCGGAGCGCTCCGGCTGGGAGACTTACTGGCTGATTGATCCGCTCGACGGCACCAAGGAGTTCATCAAGCGTAATGGCGAATTCACCGTGAACATTGCCCTGATTCATGCCGGTGTGCCGGTGCTGGGGGTGGTGTATGTGCCGGTCAGCGGCGTGACCTACGCCGGGTGTGAAGGCCGTGGCGCGCTCAAGGAGCTGCCGGGTGTCGGCGAGCAGCCGATCCAGGTGCGTAAGCTCGAGGAGGGGCCGGTGGCGGTGGTCGGCAGTCGCTCGCATCAGGGCGATTCGCTGAAGGCGTTTCTGGCCAAGCTCGGTGCACACGAAATGGTCAGCATGGGCAGCTCGCTGAAAATCTGCCTGGTGGCCGAAGGCGTGGCCGATGTCTACCCCCGCCTGGGCCCGACGTCGGAGTGGGACACCGCGGCGGCGCACTGCGTGGTCAACCAGGCCGGCGGCCATCTGACCGGTCTGGACATGCAGCCGCTGCGCTATAACACCAAGGATTCACTGTTGAACCCGTTCTTTTTCGTCTTCGGCGACGACAGCCGCGACTGGTCGCAGTATCTGTAATACGCGGCTTCATTGACAGGCTCATCGCCTCCATAATACCGAGAAAATGACCCCGCCCAGCAAGGGCAAGGCCCACTCGGGTAAGGCGAGCACTTCAGGTACAGATCGACACGTCAGGCAAAAACGGACACGTCAGGCAAAAACGGACACGCCACGTAAAATCGTGTACGTCATTCCGGCGAAGGCCGGAATCCATCCCCTATCGGCAAGGAGGCCGACATGCAGCGTCAACCGTGTGTATACCTGTTAGCGAGCAGACGAAACGGCACATTATATACAGGTGTGACTTCCAATCTTGTAAAGCGCGTCTGGGAACATAAGAGCCACGTCATCGAAGGATTCTCCAGCAAATATGCTGTGACCACCCTGGTCTGGTATGAAGTGCATGAAACCATGGAGTCCGCTATTTGCCGGGAAAAGGCAATAAAGAACTGGAAGCGGGCATGGAAGATCAACGCCATTGAAAATATCAACCCGCTGTGGCGGGACTTGTATGACGACTTGCTGTAAATATCGGGAGAGCCGAAAAGATATCGGACTGAGCTGCTGAATATCACCGACATGGCTGTATCAATTGTCCATGGCTGTATCAATCGTCATTCCGGCGCAGGCCGGAATCCAGTAGTTATCCAGCAGAGGTATGGATTCTGGCTTTCGCCAGAATGACGGGGTGGCTGATGGCTGTCTATCCGCCGTCGGGGCTTTATCCGCCGTCGGGGCTTTATCCACCGTCGGTGGTTTATCCGCCGTCGGTGGTTTATCCGCCGTCATTCCGGCGCAGGCCGGAATCCATAAGGGCATGGACCATGGCGCCGGGTAGTGGGGGATGTGCGAGGCACCAAGCCGTTCAGCCGGCCGGTTGGAGTTTTTTCCTCAGCAGGCGCCGGCTCAGCCAGGCCAGCAGCAGGGTGGCGAGCAGGGCTCCGCAGGTGTCGGCCAGCCAGTCGAGTACGTCCGGGTCGCGTCCTGGCACGAAGCTCTGGTGAATCTCGTCACTGATGCCGTAGAGACTGGCCGCGGCGGTGGCCAGCAGCGCCTGAACGTTGCGGTACCCCGGTGGTAGCGACGGGCGCAGCGAGCCAAGGAAAAATAGCCCCAGAAGGGCATAAGCACCAAAATGCAGGACCTTGTCCTGGTCCGGGACCAGAGAGGGGACATCCAGGTGGGGCTGGCTCGACAGATAGAACAGCCCAACCATCCAGGCGAGTGCCAGCAGCAGTGACAGGCGGTGCAGCAGCATCGGTGTCAGGCGACCGACTGGGGCGTCTGCGGTACCAGCGAGTACAGTTTGCGGCTGAGGCTGCGACCGTACTCCAGGCGGTTGGGCTGGGACAGGCTGGCTTCGGTCGCCAGGCTGTCGTTGAACAATACCGGCGTGTCCCAGGTTTCCAGCCGCTCGTAGACGCCCGGGTCCATGTGTTCCAGGTGATGGTCGAGCTCCACCAGCAATACATCCACCGTCTTTGCTTCCAGTTGCTGCAGGGCATCGGCCTGCAACGGCACGGCCTCGACTACATGAATACCGAACTGGCTCAACAATTTGGCCAGATAGGTGCGCAGCAGCTCGGATTCCGCGGCAATGGCCAGGCGCAGATTGCCGCGGGTGTGCGGCGACACGGCGGCCGCAACGGGCTCGCTGGTCTGATGTTTCGTCAATACGGGTGCCGGCATCGGCTTCGTGGCGGCCTGCGGAGGCCGGGCATCGGCATTGTCGACAACCGCGGGCTGCGCGACAAACGCGGAGGGCGGCGGGGCCGGTGCAGGCGCAGCCGCAGGAGCTTCTGACGGATCCGCGCTGTCGACAACAACGGGCGGCGGAGCCGCTACGGGCGCAGGAGCCTCTGACGGCGGGGCAGGGGCGTTCTGGTCGGGCGCGGCGGCCTGGCGAGGAAACAGCCCGCCCTGTTGTTTGTCATGGGCCGCGTCGTTGACCAGCTTGGCGTCGATATAGTCGCGCTGTTCGGCATAACCGTACACCAGGGCGGTGTCGCAGAGCAGATTGATCAGGCGCGGAATGCCGCCGCTGTGGGTGTACACGGCCTGGCGCGCCTGATCGGAAAACAGCGTCGCGCTCCCGCCGGCCACTTCGCAGCGATGCTGAATGTACTGGCTGGTTTCTTCGGCCGTCAACGGTTGCAGGTGATAATCGACGCCGATGCGCTGGGCGAACTGCACCAGCTCCGGGCGCTGCAGTGTCTGGCGCAATTCACGCTGGCCGACCAGGATAACCTGCAGCACCTGATCCTTGTCGGCGTTGACGTTGTAGAGCATGCGCAGCTCTTCGAGCGTGTCCGCCGACATGTTCTGGGCTTCGTCGACAATCAGCACCGTGCGCCGGCCTTTGCCGTATTCCTGGATGACGAACTCCATGAAGTCGTGATAGAGCTGGACTTTTTCGCGGCCCTGGTGCGGCAGATCGAAAGCCAGCGCAATCCATTGCATCAGGTCGCCGAAGCTGCGGTGGGTGTTGGAGATCAGGCCGACGGTGATCAGCGGGTCGATGTTGTTCAGCAGCTTGCGGATAAGCGTGGTCTTGCCGGTACCGATGTCGCCACTGATAACGGTAAAACCCGCCTGGTTCATCAGGCCGTATTCCAGTAGCGTGAGCGCCATGCGGTGCTGCTTGCTGAGAAACAGAAAGCCCGCGTCCGGCATCAGCGAAAAGGGTTTTTCGCGGAAGTTATAGAAGTTCTCGTACATCGCTGGGTCCCGTCGCGCCGGCGCCGTGCACCGCGCTAGTGGGCCCCCGACTTGTTGAGCACCGTGCCGATCACGTTGGTGGCGGACAACAGCTCCAGGGCGTGTTCGATTTCCTTGCGCTTGGTCTTGCCGTCTTCGACCACCAGCAGGGTGGCGTCGACGTAGGGCGCGAAGGCCATGGCGTCGGCGGCGGTGAGCACCGGTGGCAGGTCGAAAATCACGATGCGCCCGGCGTAGCGGCTTTTCAGTTCATCGACGAGACGGCTCATCTTGGGCGAGTTGAGCAACTCGGAGGAGTTCTGCAACGCCCGCCCGCCGGGCAGCAAGGTGAGATGGTCGATACTCTTGGGGTGCACGAACAGCTCGCTGAGCGGCGTACTCTCCAGCAGGTAATTGCTCAGCCCCGGTTCGCCGGGCAGGCCCAGATGGGTGTGCAGACTGGGATGGCGCAGGTTGGCGTCCACCAGCAACACAGTGTGCTCGATTTCCATGGCCATGCTGATGGCCAGATTCAGCGCGGTGAGCGATTTGCCCTCGCCGTGGCCCGGGCTGGTGACGGCCAGTACGTTCCAGTCGTTTTCGTCCAGACGTTGCAGCACCTGGGTGCGCAGCATTTTATAGGCGTCGGTGAACGCCCCGGGCGCGAAAGCACTGACCACGCGTTTTTCCCTCAGTTCGGTCGCCGAGACCTCGATCTGCCGGGTCTGCGAATAAGTGACGTTTTCCACCGCCGGCGCGGGTGCGGCAGGAGCGCCGGACGGTTCGGCGTTGACCACGGCGGCAACCGGCTGTCCCTGGCGCTCTGCGCGGGCGCGCTCCAATGCCTGTTTTATGCGTTCCATTGTCTCTACCTGTGTACCCGGCCGACGCTATGCTACTACGTGTTTATGACGACATCCGCCTTCCTGAGCGCTTTGTACCAAAGCACATCCAGCGGTTGCCAGAAAAAGTGTATGGCGGCGAAACCGACAATCACAGCCGCGGCGGTGGCGGTGACCCGCGTGACGACACGGCGCTTGTGTTGGCGGATCTCGGTGTCGTTGGCCATGTAGGGGATGGTGGCCAGGGGCGCGGCGCCGACGGCCATGGCAATGGATTTGCCGCCGTGCACGGCGTCGTCCATGCTTTCAGCCAGCGCCGCATAGCCGATGCCGCAACCCAGCGCCAGGACGAAACTGAGAAACAGGATAGCCGGACGGTTGGGGCTGACCGGTTCTTCGGGCAGGATCGGCGGTTCGATGATTTCGAAGCGCTCGCCCTTACTGTCTTTTTCCAACTGCTGGGCGATCTGGGCGGAGACCAGTTTGGCGTGGATGTTGTCGTATTCGGCCGTGCTGTTCTGCAAGTCGCGCTGCAGCGCGCTGTATTGGCGTTCGACCTGGGGGGTTTCCACCAGCCGCTGTTCATAGTCGGCCTGCTTCGTCTCGAGCTCCGCCTTCTTGGCCTTGAGCGAGCGTATTTCGGTATCCGCCGATTCGATCTGGGTGCGGATCTGCACGTAGGCCGGATTATCAGGGTTATCCGCCGCGGCGGTCGCCAGATTGGATTTGGCGGCCGAGTTGGTGTTTTTCACCGACTGCTCAAGCGACTGAATCTGCCGATCGAGCTTGACCACGTCGGGGTGTTGGGCGGAATATTTTTTCAACAGCGTCGCGCGTTCGCCGCGCAGCGCTTCAATCTGTTTGAGCTGTTCGGCCGAGCTGTCCACCTGGCCGGTTTCCTGTTCCAGGCCGGCGATTTCACGTTTGGCACGAATCACATCCGGGTGGTCCGGTGAGTAGCGGGCGATCAACTCGAGATATTGCGTGCGCAGGGCCTGCAGGCGGGTTTTCGGATTCATGTTGGGATCCGAGCCGTAGGGCTTCAATTGCGCCAGCTGACTTTGCAGATAGACGCGGGTCTGCTCCTGGGCGCGGATCTGATTGCCGATATCGGACAGCTCGCGCTCGGTCCGGTCCATCATGCTGAGGTTGAGTTGCTGCAGTTCCGGCAGGCTGTTGACGTGTTTTTCCTTAAAATCCGCCAGCTGTGATTCCAGATCCGTGATCTGCCGGTCCAGGCGCTTGGATTCATCGTTGAGGAAGGTGTACGTCTCGTTGGCTTTATCCGCGCGCTCTTTGATATTTTCCTTGAGATACAGGCTCATGAGTTCGTTCGCGACTTTCTGGACCTGCCCGGGATTTTCGCCCTTGAAGCTCAGCTGGAAAGCGATCGTGGCGGCCATGGGGCGCCCTGTTCTGGGGTCGACGACATCGGCGTCGATCAGGTCCAGGCCGATGTTATTGCGCATCTCGCTGATCACCTCTTCGGTGGTCAGGCGCTCGCGCTTATCCGTGTAAAGATTATATTTATCTATGATTTCCATCAGGTTAGGTCGCGCCATAACCTTCTGGCTGATGGCCTGTATGCGCTGCGAGGCAAAACTGGTGACCGTAGAGCGCACCAGATCAGGCGGAATGTCCTGTTCCTTGATGAGAATGGTGGCCGAGGATTTATAGGTGGCCGGCCAAAACAGCGCCGCCAGGGCACCGATCACGAATACCGTCAGGGCAATAATCAGTATACTGTTGCGACGTCTTTTGAATGCGTCGTAATAATCTGAAAAATCAAGCGCTTGCTGTTCCATTACTATCCCTATCGCGCCAGGGGACTGCTGCGTGCACGCGCGTGTGACCCCCCCAAATTTAGGCCACTAGCGGGAGACCGCGATTCTAGGCCAGTCATAGGTTAGCGTCAAATACGCGGCGTTCTGAGTGGCGTCGCCCCCGCTGCCACTGAAAGTCTGTTTTCTGTAGCGGTAACTGCCGGATAAACTCCAGAATTGTTTGAAGGCCCAGGTGAAGGTGGGCTGGATTTGGTAGTAGTTTCGGTCCTGGCCGTTGCCGGCAATGCTACTGAATTTACTGTTGTAGAGCTCCAGGTTCAGTCCGACGGACATAATTTCGCTCAACCGGTAGCGGTTGGTCGAGCTCAATCGGGTGACTTCGATCGGCTGGCCGTTGATATCGTTACTGATACCCCTCGATACGGATAGCCCGGTTTCACCGCGCAGGAAGTTTTTTGTAACGCTGGCGCTGAACGTATAGCCCGAGTCGCTGTTGGTGAAAGCCTGCGTAACGGGAACGAAAACAATAGTGGTGCCGTTGAACACGGGCTGCAGACTGGTGCGCGAGAAATCGACTTCAGTACGGCGCACGCCGGCAAACAATGTGGCTGACAGCGTCTCGCTGAAGCGGTGGGAAGCGCCACCCTGCAGGTTGATGTTAATGGATTTTATGTCGTTGTCGTTCTTCGACTCACTTCTGGACAGGGTGATGGAGGCTGTGGTTTGTTCGCTCATCATGCGCGTCAGGGAGGCCTGGGCGTTGTTCACGGTGTAATCGACAAAGACGTTGGCGCCGGAATTGTTATATTTTACATCTGTGTAGCCATAGTTGGCGCTGAGGCGCGTGCGCTCACTGAGGGAATAAGACCATTCAGGGGCGATGGTTGTACGTTGCCGGGGTACACGATCAAACACCAAGCCCGTCGCTGCGAGCTGGCTATCGAGGGTGGTGTCTTTTACAAACGCCAGATCCAGACCCAGGCGGGAGCGCTCCAGGTTATGAAATGAATTGGCTTCAAAACGTATATTGTCGTCGTTCAGGTCACTGTCGGCTTCAAAGCGGCGGAAGTCGAAACGCAGATTGCCGCTGGCCCCGGAGGTGGGCGTCGCGACACTGAAGCGGGCGCTGGGGCTGAAGGTGGCTCCGGCCGTTGATACTTCGTTAGTGGTGCTCAGGCGCAGGTTGTCGTTATAGCCGGCGCGAAAGCTGAGCCGTGGGTCAATTTTCCATTCTGCGCCACTTGCAAGAAAGCTGGCGGTTAGCGACAGACTGACAATGAGCGCGCGAGCGCGGTGCAGAGTTCGCTTTTCCTGCACGTCAAAAGGCCTACGGCACTACGACTACATCACCTGCTTGCAGAATAATATTCTGCTCGAGGTGTTTGCCTTTTTCGACATCCCCGTATTCAAACGGGATGGCTCTCAGTTTGCCGTTCTCGCGTCTGAGGATTTTGATGTTGTTTAGTGAGGCATAGGTTGAGGTGCCGCCGGCCAGACTCAGTGCCTGCATGACATCGACATCGCGCACGATGGGGAAAACACCCGGGCGGTTGACTTTGCCGATAACGTAGACCGTATTACCCGACAATTGTCGCACGGAAACCGTAACCACCGGGTCGGGGATGTATTTTTTCAGGCGCTCGGTAATCAATTGGCGTAAATTCTCGATCGTGTCTCCCGCGGCGCGGGCTTCGCCGACAAGTGGGAAACTGATCTGACCGTCCGGGCGGACGATCACTTCTCCGGTCAGGTCCTCTTCTTTCCATACTGAGACGGAGAGTACGTCGCCAGGTTGAATTTTGTAGCCGTCAAGGGCATTGCCCTGGTCTGCAGCAAACGCGGCCGAGTTTAGGCTAAGTGACGCTATGGCAAATATAATGACGGTGACCAGGAACTTTGTCTTAGCGGACATGGAAACCTCTAAAAATTTTGGCGAAGGAGGGGGTCGGGTCGTTTTTGTTCAGGTTTATGGAGATTGAAGCAAAAGGGTAGGGCTCGGTCAAGACATTAAAAGTAGTGCAGTCTCTCGACAGCGTTACAGGAATTGTGAGGCCGGGCGCTGTCTACGGGAAATAACTGAACTGCGGTGTAGCCGTTATCGTGTTGCCATTCAGGTCATAGCCAGTCGTGCTTATTAGATTCAGGCCCGGGTCAGCGGACAACCCGCGCGGGTGGACGACGTAAACCTGCAGGTACCTGTCTTCGATCCCCTTAGGTGCAATGATATCGATAAAAAGCTGTGTACCGTCGTGTCTCCAGAATACCATTCGCTGCTGATCACCGAACGGACCTGTAGCAAAAGCGGTACCTCTTTGGGTTGATTCTGCCACATACACAGACAGGTCATCACCGTTAACGACGGTTTCGTCGAAATCGACCACGAGTTCTGCGGCCCCCAGGGTTTCTCCAGGAGTTGCTGAAAAACCGCCTAGACCATCTATGCCAAAACTAATTTTTGCGTAAGGTGCTGGCTCTAGATCTGAGAAGCTGACGGCTTCATTGATGCCGTCAAAGTTTTGCCGAAGAAAGTTATCGCTTGCACCCGATGATCCTGGAACGTTCACGATTTCAAGTGATATCGCAAAAGGAGGCTGAATGCCGGAACTGTCATCACTCGTATTCAAGTTAACGTTCAATGTTGCCGGCCCCAGTGCAGCACTACCTGGAACATCGAGGACCATAACTGTTTGAGCCGGTTCATGCCCTTTGTTCCATGAGTTTTCAATATCGAAATACGGCGAGTAGTAAAGTCCATAAGCGCGTCCGTCGGGGCGTAAGTTGAACACAGAACGGACAAGTCCCAAAGCCTGTAGATCCCATTGCACGTTGTTGCTGTCAGTTAATGAAACAGAAATGCTGTCTTTTCGAGCTTGTTCTGATCCGCCAGCCATAACAGATATCGTATCTCCGGGCCTTGCGATAGTGGGAAACGTGTTTACTGCGGCGCACCCTTGAAATAGGGCTAGGGACATAATAAGAAAACTGACGGTTCCGAGGCTTCGCAGCCAAAAACACGCTGTTGAATTGAAAGACGGCCTTTCTCCCGTCAATATATAGATGTGGTTGCTCACGTGTTCGTCCCCCGTCGTTTAGTGGATGAGTACTAAGACCCCATGGCCCCCGCCAGCATTTTTAGGGAGCTTCTGATCAATTCCTTTTCAGTCATTCTGGCGTATGCCAGAATCCAGGGGTTTCAATAACCTGGATACCGCCTTACGCCGGTAAGACGAATTGATCATAGTTTCCTTAGATCTTTCGGCGAAATCGCTTCACTATGATAAGTTTATGCTTTTGAATGACGCATCTCCATTCCAGGCTTCTATACAGTAAAGTGACTATACTAAAAATACGGTGCAGGCACCGTTTCGGTGGCGGCTCGTGGACGCAGCGAGCAGTGGGGGCAATTTCGATAATGTATGGCGGTGTATGTTTTCTGGATTAGGGTAAGAATCTTGAATAATCGGCTATGCGGACCGTCTTAAGCTAAGGTGAAAAAGAGGCTCGACAACTAACCCATGGTATTTCTATATTAAATTCATAAAGTTGGGGGAGATAAATCCCTTTTTTTATAAATGGGTTATTATGGTCATATTTGGGCACGAAATGCGTACCGGCTTGAAGTTTGATGCTGTTTTGAGCTCATATGTATATTTACGGAGCCCTATCAGGTAAGAATAATGTCGGCGAGTCTTCTGGAGGCGGTAGCATTTCGATTGACGTCGTTCTGGCGAGACGGGTCATAGCGGTTTGAAAATAAATTTAGTGCGACTTATATGTTTTTCCCTTACATATACTTGCGGTTGCCGTGGAACATAGGCTGTTGCCGTGGCCGTCGAGGACTTCACAATGACGTTCGAACTCCGCAGTGATTCCATTGCGTTTGCTGTGGCGAGGGATAACTTCCTGGCTGGGAAATTGCAGGCCGCAACTCAGATCTGCAATCAAATCCTTTCTGCCGAACCTGAAAATTTCGATGCTCTGCATTTGCTTGGGGGAATCGCAATGCGCATAGGGAATCCTTTCCGGGCAGCTGAATTGATTCAGAGTTCGATAGAGCTGCAACCAGGTGATGCAAATGCGCACATGAACCTGGGTCGTGCCCTGTACCAGCAAGGAAAACTGAACGAAGCTCTTTCTGCATACCGGCAAGCAGTCAAGATCCAGCACAGTTTGTCGGACGCTCGTCAACTGTTGGAATTCACGAGGAACGAAATCAAGGCATTGGATGAAACTGTTAGGTCACTTGATAAGTTGGCTCAATGTCCTTTAGTCAGTTTCACGCGTCAGGAATACGACAAACGCAGCCCCGATCCGTCGACGTTAAACCGAGCTGCCAGGCTGTACAGGCATTTTGGATATCTTATTATCGAAAATCTTTTCTCAGAGCGATTTGTTAGCGAATTGTATGATTATTTCATGAGCGAGTACTCAAAGTATTTTGCTGATAAGGTTTTTGATGATGCCCTAAAAGTTGGTGACAAACGTGTCATGGTGACCGTGAAATTAAAAGGGCCATTCAATAATCCTGAGTACTACGCGAACCCCTTGCTTTTGCCGTTGTTGGCTCGTCTGCTTGGAAGAGATTTAATCCTGTTTAGCCTGGGCGGTGTTGTGTCGCTCCCTGGCGCGCAGTCGCAACGAACGCACCGGGATCATCGCCCCCTGTTTGAGGACGCGAGCGTGGACGAAATGTTACCAAGCTTCGCAGTTACACTCGGAATCCCGTTGATCGAAATGAATGATATCAATGGAACCACGCGGGTTTATGGTAAGACTCATCGAGCCCAGGGTGAGTTGTCAGATAATGGCAGGAAGAAGGGCGTAAGCCCGGTCATTACGAAGGGTTCGTGCATGTTGTTTGATTATCGGTTATTCCATGAGGGGACGCCCAATAGCTCAAGAAATGTGCGCCCCCTCATGTACAATATATATGCTCGCCCATGGTTTCGTGACTGTCAAAATTACTCGAAGCAGGCCCCGATGGCAATAAGCGATGAGGAGTTTTCAAGAATACCTGAGCAGTGCCGTCATCTGCTTTTGTGGAGCCGCCGTGGGTGATGCGACTGCGACTAGACTATTTTCCATGAGTTATCTGCAGAAAACCACCGATATACGGCTCATCCGTCGGCCGATGTATGCAAAACATCTGGATCCGCTGCGTAGCGTGCTCACTGCCTGTGAAGGAAGCTAGTGGGGGCAAGTAGTGGCAATGATTAGTTTGTGCATGATTGTCTGCGATGAGGAGGCCTTTCTGGAGCGGTGCCTGGACAGCGTGAAGGCGATTGTTAATGAGATTGTCATTGTCGACACAGGGTCAGTGGATTGCACAAAAAATATTGCGGAGCGAGCGGGTGCCAGAGTCTTCGATCTTGAATGGGCTGACGATTTCAGCAGGGCGCGGAACTATGCCCTGGAGCAGGCCGTTGGTGACTGGGTGCTGGTCCTGGATGCAGATGAGGTCATTTCGCAGAGCGATCACAGTCGACTAGTTTCGCTGATCAGCGGTGGTAAGGCCGATGCCTTCATCCTGGTACAAAGAACCTATGGTGATAACCTCAAACACGCCGAATATGTGAGTCGCGGCACGGACAGATACACTGAGAGCGCGAACTATGCAGGGTGGATTCCTTCCCCATTGGTACGATTGTTTCGCAATGATCCAGGCTATCGGTTTCGCTACAGAATTCATGAAGTGATTGAGCCTTCGATCGAAGAGAGTGACGGCACGATTCGCAATAGCGGAATCCCCATTCACCATTTCACCTATGAAAAAAATCCCGATTTTATCAACATTAAGCTTCAACGGTATCTTGACTATGGTTTGAAACAGATCGAGGCTACGCCGCAGGATCCGAAACCATACTTGGAGGTGGCTCTTGTCTATCTTCAGAAAAAAGAATTTGGCGAAACGGAGCGGATTCTGCTCAAGGCGGTTGAGATAGCACCTGATAATGCAGATTTATATGATGCACTAGGCACATTGTATCTGGATACAAACCGTGCGAGCGAAGCGGAGCGTGCAATAAGAAAAGGGCTCTCGTTAAGAGCGAATGATGTGACGATGTTGAGCAAACTGGCCAGTGCTTGCCTGGCGCGTCGGGCACATGGCGAGGCAGAAACGCTGCTGATGCGTGCCCGGGCGCTGGCACCGGATTCCATCATGGTTTATAACAACCTGGGGTTGCTGTTCGCCGTCACCAACCGTCCCTTCAAAGCAATTGACGCCTTTCAGAATTCCGTGCGCCTGAATCCTGGCAATCCCTATGCGTTGATCAGTCTGGGGATGATCTACGTCAACCTTGGGCGTTTCAAGAAAGCGCTCCCCGTCCTTGAGCGAGCGCTGGAGGTGGCACCGGCAGATGTCCGCGCCCTTTATCACCTGGGAGTGACGTACGCCGGGCTGAAACAGAAGCCTCGTGCCATAGAACTGTTGAAGCGTGCACAGCGGCTTCAGCCCGGAGACCCTGCGATTGCAGACCGACTGCGAGAACTTGTCTGATATGATAAAGAAAAATAACGCTGTGGCCCAGTCAGCATGGGATCTGTATTGGGAGGGTTATTACGCAACTCGAGACAGCATGATGCAACGCTTTGCCATGTCCTCTGGGTGTTTGCAGCGGAACAACTAAGTGAGCTGAGGACTTGGGCCAGTTTGCTGTTGTTCTGTGTTTTCGCGAATTTGTACCTGAAGACGGACTTATATCTGAATACGTGTGATGCCCTGGATGGTTTCACTATGTATTGAATGCGCTGGTGCCTAGAGGCTGGAGCTACATGAAAGCTAACCGATGAACAAGCATGACGCATATCGTAGCTGACGACCCCTTGGTCGAGTCCAGGCTCCGCAATCTGGTAAACCTTACCAGTGAGAACGGTGCAAGTTTTCATTCCTGTGTCGAAATTGTAGCTACGAGCGGAGATTTTCGGGTCAACTCTAAGCTTGAGCGCTCGAACAACGACCCGCTTATCTATCTACCGGATAGCTGTTTGCCGAGAATCGATGATTTTGAAGTGAGCCTTGAAGGCAACGATCTTGCCTTCAGGCCGCGTTCAGATAAAGTAAGCCGTCTGCACACAGAGCTCTTTGGCATGGTCCTGGAGCTTTTCAATCTGGCAGGAAAGATAGAGACGCATAAACAGACGTTCCCCTGGCTTGTATTCGCAAGCAGCGGGAACATTATCGAATGTCTCCATCAGGGCCGGTCGGTCTCGGATAAGTACTACGACTACTTCAAGGCCGGCGATTTCGAGCGCCTGGCGGTGGAGTCTTTTTTGGGTTCCAGGTATATCAACCATACCTATCAGGATGGCAACGGAATGAAGGCTGCACTCATGCCTATTATCGATTGCCTGAATCACCACAGTTTCGCCAATGCCTATCTTGATGCTTCCCCAGACCCCTGGGCGAAAGAAGGGTTGATGGTGCGGAATTCCAAGCCGCTGGAAAATTCCGATGAATGTTTTGTGCGTTATAACAAGGCCGATGCGCTAAGCGCTTATATGTCTTATGGTTTTGTTGATATGTCTACTCCAGTATTGCGCTCTGTTCCGTTAACAATACCGTTGCCTGGAGCTGGCGTAATTCACATTCACTCCTATACCTTTCCGAAAGACGCCGACCGAGTGCCTGCTGGATTTGAAGACATCAGGTATTTTTTCCCTGATGTCAGGCGTACAGGAAAGCAAGAGCTGCAGGTGAGTCACCTTATGATCCCGCCGGATGGCGCTCCCAGAGCATTGCGGCGCATTCTGGAGTTCCTGATCGGACTATTGTCGCCAGACCTCTCAAAAAAGGAGCTAAAGAGATTGGTGCGGAAAAGTGAAGTGCAGGTTTTGGAGGACAACGCCAACTATTATAATAAGCTGCAAAGGTTGCTGGATTCCAGGTGGAGTAAGGCTGCTTCTGCTGAAAGTATGGCAGGATTGAACCAGTTGATTCGTGTGCAGCGGGACAAGCTCAATGCTTACAGTAAGCGCAAGCTGTGAGGGTGTGTGGCAGAGGCGAGATAAAGGGTGCGACTTGTTAGTGTTTGGCTTGGTACTTGAAACCCTCTTCCAGCGGTTGCAGATGTTTGTGGTAAATTTTCCAGCGGCCTACAGAGCTGGAATACAGGGGTTGGGTGACCTGCAGGTGGCTGGCCGTAAACACACGCCGTTTTTTTTTGTGGAACGTAAGGCAGGCTTCATCCCATTGCAGATCGAGGAAGGCGAGCAGTCCACGTGTTTCCGCCTCCTGATTCTGCACCATAGATTCGTAGTTTAGTTCCAGCATGGTGCCCTCAGGCAATACTGATCGCCAGTGTTTCATGATGCGCAGATACTGTGAATAATAGGCGCCCAGCTTGTACAGGTCGTAGCTATACGATACGACACCGGGGAAATATTCAAGGAACATCGAGATGCATGCATCCCGCGGCTCGCGTTGGCAGTGGATGATTTGTGCATTTGGAAACAGCATGTGGATGAAGCCGAGATGTAGAAAATTGCCAGGCATCTTGTCTGTGATCCGGGGTTCATCAGATGCCAGCGAATGGAGATATCTCAAGTATTTTGACGCAAGGGTGGCGGCTGCGTTGTGCGTCATGTTTCCAACGCAGACGGGATATTCTTTAGAAGATTCAAGGTAATCTGGTAACGCATTGACGCAGCGTGGAACCCAGTCAAGTTCGCCGGCACCAAATACCTCGCGATGGCAGCAGAGTATCTGCTCTGTCAGTGTGGTGCCCGACCGGGGCGTGCCAACGATGAAGATGGGGCTGCTGCTGGTGTGGCCCAGTTTGCTAAGTTCACTGATACGTTCCGGTGTGTAAAACTCGATCAGTGCTGAGATATAATCGGCAAATTCATCTGGATCGAACTGATGCATACGATCTTGTATCTTGTTGCCTTTCATGGCATAGGCGAAAGCCTCATCGTGCAGGCCACAGTCCCGATATGCCTTACTGAGCATAAAGTAGACGGCGGTGCGATCATTGTCGCTGAGCCAGGCTTCGTTTTCCAGGGCCTTGATTCTTGCAATATCTTGGTGATCTGGCGTCTTGTAACTGGTGAGCCTCATAAGCTGGCGATAGGATTCTATTTCCTTCGGATAGATTTCGATGACGCGGTGAAAACATTCCCTGGCCAAATCGGTTTCACCGCGGCCCAGATAAACCTGGGCCAGGTCAAAAAGAATGGCCGGGTTGTTGGGTAATAGCGCGTCAGCCCGTTTGTAGTACTTGAATGCTGCGTCGAAATCCCTCCATTCGTGAAGGGCGGCTGCCAGGTTGTAATTTGCGCCCGGATCCTCAGGCGTAAGAGTGACGGCTGTACGTCCGAACTGAACAGCCTGTTCGAAATCACCCGCCTCTTTTAAGGCCGCACACAGATCTCGATGTGCACAAGCCATATCAGGCCGCAGTTCTGTCGCTTTCTTCAGATACTCCACGGCCAGATCCGACTGACCGTTGCTACTATAGGCGACGCCCAAATTGTAGCAATTGGCGGCATGATTGGGACCGACTTTCAGCGCCTTGCTAAAAGACTGTATTGCGGTTCCAAAATGTTTTTTGTTCAATGCGATGATGCCGAGCAGATGCAGAGCATCTGTTTGTAGGGGGTCTTTTTTAAGGATTTTGGTACAGAGTGATTCAGCCTTGTCCAGGTTGCCAGAAGTGATAAATTTTTGCGCCTTTTTCAACGGTTCAGCAAGCATGGGGAGGTGGTTTCCTGACCTGGTTTTGAATCGGGCAAACATATATCGCAGCGAAAAAAAAAACGGGCGCTGAATATTATATCCAGCGCCCGTTTTGCTTTCACTCAGTTTAAAACATTAAGCGCGCTTGGCTTGCTACCTTCTTCCAGGCTACGCCAACCTGCATAATCCGAGATTAGGCTTTTTTGCGACGGCGCGCGACACCGACCAAACCCACCAAGCCTGATCCAAATAACCACGCCGCTGCTGGTACTGGAACCGGACTGGTGCTCTGGGCGTTAATCTGGACATTGAACAGCTCGGAGTACTGGGTGCCATCGAAGCTCGATCCCCAAGCTGCACCGATGATGCCGGCGGATACCAAAGTACCGGTCCAGGTACCGGCTCCAGCATCTTGCAGTGCCGAACCAGTCATGGTGAATGCGGGTGTAAACCCTTGAGGACGGTTCGTCGATGTGCCAGTGGTCCACAAATCGTAGTTACCGGTCCCGCCGGGTGAGTTGGCGGAGTTGTCTCTGTTCCATTCTTGCTCACCCAGGGTAGCCGCGAAGTTAGCTGCCAAGCCCTGGCGTCCAGTCGGATCGAACGTCATGTTACCGGAGCCATCGATGCTGCCGCCCATGGTTGCATTGTTGGTGCTGCGCAGGTAGAAGGTGCCGCCTGCTGTACCCTGATAGGAATCCTGCGAGAAAGACGTAACGCTGATATTGCCGCCAGTCAGAGTAAAATCGATGACACCCATAAATCCGTCATTGGTGATACCACTGCCTGCGGGCGAACCAAAAGCGCTAGCGTTAGCCTGGTTCGGGGTCGTGTTGTCTGACAGAGCCCCTTTTCCACTCGTCTGGCAGTTGCCGAAGTCAAAGCAGCCGCCGGTAATCGTCATCTGATAGGCCCCATCAGCAAGTGATGTAAAAGCTGCGTTTGCAGAACCGGTGACGCTCAGAGCAGCCAGCAAACCGGTCGCGAGTAAAGTTCTTTTCATTTCTAAACTCCTCCAAAATGGATGATTACTGTTAACACGTTTCTGAACTCTGTCAATAAATGAAAATTCAGAAAAATACCCCCCTCAACTTAACTGAATAGACGGGCAAGTATCGACAATTGTCCAGTCGCTACTTATGCAACTCTCGGGCCATTATATAATAGTTAGTATAAACAGTTGGTTAAATAAGGTTGCGGGGATGTTGACAGGTAATATGTAAAGAATTCCAACGCCCTGGTCTGATCTTCTGAGAGGGTCCGCTTGGTAGCTTTGCGTGTATGGATCAGGACTTAGGATGAATAGCAGGCTACCCGCTTAAGAATCAGCCCTTTGTAAAAAATCTCGACTGCCTTAATGGTGCAGTTTTCAGTATAGGCTTGGCGGCCCACCTGTTGTTTGGCCGTAAAAGCCTATGCTACGATCAAATGCTCTCTTGCGGGGTTAGGGGCTCCGCAATTAATTTTTCAAATTGCCAGATATAAGAGACTGCAAAAGAGAAATTAAGTACAGATACTACAAAATTTAAAGTACGTCATCAGGAGGAGACTAATAAAAATGACTACACTTGTACGCCGCACGCTGGGTTTGGTTGCAGCGGTCGGGCTTATGCCGACGATCGCTTCGGCGACCAATGGTTATTTCTT
The DNA here is from genome assembly GCA_030148915.1 of Thiogranum sp. Lineage (GTDB taxonomy): Bacteria > Pseudomonadota > Gammaproteobacteria > DSM-19610 > DSM-19610 > Thiogranum. Next base: position 5,405 of record JASBSN010000114.1, on the reverse strand, counting down.
AATAGGTTACGGTGCCAAGTCGCGCGCGATGGGCGGTGTGGGGGTGGCCTATGCGCAGGATGGATTAGCTGCAGCAAGCAACCCCGCGGGCATGTCCGATGTGGAGATGGACACCATGCGCATTGATATTGGTGCGGAGCTGTTCAGCCCGCCACGTGCCTATAAACAGGACAGCGCCGCGCTGGAAAACGGCTTTTCCGGTTCGGACGAGGCCGTTAACCACAAGAGCGGGTCCAACCTGTTTCTCATCCCAAATTTAGGGATGGTATACAAGTTTAATCGCAAGCTTACAGTCGGTATGGCTGCTGTAGGGGCCGGCCTGGGTACGCGCTACGATCAGACGATACCGGGCAATCCTAGCTGCATGGATGGAAATACAAGTGGAGGATCTGCGTCGACATTTTTTAATTTTAATTGCTTGGGTGGACCAACGGTCGGTGTCACATTGTTTCAGATGCAGATGTTGCCGAGTGCCGCCTATAAGATAAATAAAAATCATTCGGTTGGCATGTCGGTAGCGCTTGCTGTGCAGATGTTCAGGGCATATGGATTGCAGGCGTTTGATACGCTTGGCTTTGCTGAAAGCTCTAGCGATTTGACGAATAGAGGTAATGACTGGTCATACGGAGCCGGTGTGCGGTTCGGTTATCTGGGAAAATTTTTTAATGGGCGGCTGGCTTTTGGGCTAAATTATTCTTCACGCGTCTATATGACGAAATTTGATAAATACAAAAATCTGTTTGCTGAGCAAGGTGGCTTCGACATACCCGAAAACTATGCGATCGGTGTTGCTATTAAGCCCATTAATAAGGTTACGCTTGCTTTCGACGCCCAGCACATACTTTATAGTGATGTCCGCTCAGTTGGAAATCCCGGGCCGGACCCTACCAATCCTGACAATTTCTTTCCGCCTGGAACAGGTAAGCTGGGGAGCAACAACGGGCTGGGGTTTGGTTGGCAGGATCAGTGGGCCTATAAGTTCGGCGTGAACTATGATTTCAACCCGAAATGGAGTTTTCGTGCCGGTACTAACTATGGCAAGAGCCCGATACCGGATGATCAAGTGCTGTTCAATAGTCTGGCGCCGGCAACGCCCGAGTGGCACGCCACTATTGGTGCAAGTTATCGTCCCAACAAGAATATAGAATGGTCTGCAAACTATATGCACGCTTTCAACAACACTATAAAAGGTCCAACGGTCTTTGGGCCGACAGCTGCCCCGGTGCAGGGAGAAAATGCTTCTATCGGTATGAAGCAGAATTCGTTGGGGATAAGCTTTGCCTATAAAATGTAAATGATGAAAACGTGCAATAAAAAAATTCGTGTAACTCTGGTGTAAAGGGCGGACAAAAGCTCTAAGGATAAATTTCTGGTGACGGCGAATTTACCGTTGGTTTTCAGAAATGCTCGAAGTGGAGCCCACGAGACCGGGGTTGGTTTGTCTAGGAGGATTTTATAATGATGTACTCTATTGATGGCGTCCTGAAAAGGACGGCGCTGGCATCTGCGATTAGTATGGCGCTCGCGACCAGTGCACAGGCGGCGTTTACTGCCTTGCCTGACAAGACTAGCTTCAGAATGACAATAACGAGTGGATGCTTCGACTTTGGCAACTGCCAGGCATCTGGGAAGGGCGCGCTTTCAGATAACACGACCCCGAACCAGGCTAACGCTAGCGCTTTTGGTTCGCCTGCAGGTAGCGGCATCACCAATGACGGATTTATGGGTGTCATCGATTTTACTCTGACTGGCGGCAATATCAGCGTTACGTCCTTCTCTCAGGATGCCTATCAGGGTACAGCCGGTGGTACCTTCTACCTGCGCAGTACCAACCTTGCCACTATGGGTGGCAGTATCGATGGCGCCGGTAACATGACGTTCAATCCAGCTGGACGCCGGGGCCTGGCTGCCAGTTTCGTGGATACCCTGGGCGAACAGGAATGGAACAGGGATAATACCTCTGACGGTCTCGGATCAGGGGTTTATGATGTTTGGACGACGGGTACTTCGGCCAATCGCCAGCAAGGTTTCTCGGCGCCGTTTACCATGACCGGTACGGTATTGTCGGACGCAGGTGCAGGCGCATGGACGGGCACCCTGGTGGCCGCGGGTAATATCGGCCAGGCCTGGGGATCAAGTTTCAACAATACACAGTACTCTGAGTTGTTTAATGTCACGATAACGCAGCTAGATAACCCGGTAGCTATCGATGACACAGATACGACCAACCAGGGGCAGGCCAAGTCGATAGACGTATTGGCTAATGACAATGATCCGAACGGGGATATTGATAGCGCGACATTGCAGGTTGTTGATACCAGCGGTCTTGCTGCCGGATCGACGGCGGTGGTGAATGCAGGCCAGATTATCTATACGCCGGCTGCGGGGTTTAGTGGTTCCGAATCCTTTACCTATAGAGTCTCGGATGCTGCTGCCAATCAGTCCAACGCCGGTACAGTAACGGTTACGGTGGTTGTCGCGGGTAATACGCCGCCTGTAGCGACAGATGATACGCTGACAACAGCAGAGGATGTTGCTGGTATTGTTAACGTGTTGGCAAACGATACGGACGCCGACTCGGATGCGTTGACTGTTGTCTCAAATACCACTCCGCTTCGCGGCACAGTGGTGAATAATGGCGACGGCACCTTCACCTACACGCCTGGTGCAAATCTGAATGGGGCGGACAGTTTCACCTATACTATCAGCGATGGGCAGGGCGGAAATGATACGGCTACTGTTAACGTCACCGTTACACCGGTTAACGATAATCCGGTCGCAAGTGATGATACGGTGGTGACTCAGCTTGATACTGCGCTGGATATTAATGTCCTTGCTAATGATGCAGACGCTGATTTGTCAGACACGCCGACCATCCAAAGTTTCACGCAAGGTGTAAATGGGGCGGTTGTGGATAATGGCGACGGCAGTCTAAAATACACACCCAACGGCGGGTTCGCTGGATCTGATTCGTTTGCTTACACCATCACAGATGGTAACGGAGGTACGTCAACCGCTACCGTGAATATTACTGTTATTTCAGTAGCCTTCTCCGGCCCCGTCGCGCAAAATAATTCAGGGAGTCAGATTAGCCCTGATATCTCGGGCGGCAGTAACTTTACCATGATTAATCCCAGTGGTAGCGATATAGGCGGGACCAATGATCTGGCCGCCGAATGGGATGGCAGCGTTAAGACTGACGCGAGCGATATGACGGCCAATATGAGTATTGCCACGTCCACACCTACGCCATTCTTTGGCTTCGTTTGGGAGGCCAAGACGGTACGTGTATTCGGTCCGGGGACCTATAGCTTTGATACCTGCCCGGGTGATCCTAGTACACTGGTAAATTCAGGAGGCTCTTTGGGCTTTATTGCGCCGGATGGGTCGACTAACTGTGATCCTGCTGGTAACGATAGCCTCAGTATGACTGTAGGCCCTGATCAGCTTGGCGCCCATATGCTATTTGACTGGAATCAATCGAAACAGATTGACGTCGCTATGGTCTGGAATATAAATGCGCCATGGGCTGGCGCGCCGGATGGCAGTAATAATTTCTCAGCTAAAGGCGCCGTATTCAACTTGTCGGTAATCGATTCAGACGGCGATGGTACACCGGGTATACCGATGGTGGACGGACCGTTCATTGGATTCAATGCGAACTTCAACTTGAATCTGAATCCATTGTTTAGCTTGCCGGTAGTGACGGCGAGTGCGACGCAGGCCGGTCACAATACGACCGTGGTAGTTCCTTCTGAGGGTAATGTAACCGTGGCTGCAACTGCTTCCGGCAGCAGTATTGTCTATGACTGGAGTGCGTCGGATGCAACGGTCCTTGCGGCTGCGTCGAGTGGAACAGCAGTGCCGAGTCTTGTCTTTAATCCGGCCGCTTTGCCGGCCGGTGTGGTTACCGCGCGCGTGACTATTACGGATAATAGTAAGGGGGGGGTGCAAAACAGTGTAGAAGTGGCGCTGAATGTCGACCCATCGCAGACGTTGGCAAGCGCAGCGGATGACAATGGTAATGGTGTTCCAAATAGTACCGATTTGGGGGATCCGACCCGTCTGCAGGGTGAGGCGGGTGACAACGCTCTGTTTCTGCTGCAGGCTAATGCTGGCCAGCTAAAGCTGGGCCAGCTTGCGATTGTCCGCGGGGTTCAGGGCAATGGCTATGGTGCTATGGTTGGTGGCGCCGATGTTGGGGTTCCTGACGATACTGTCACGAACTCCTGCGTCGGTGGGTGCTTTGACTTTGAGGTTGTCGGAGTTCCTGCAGGCAGCGCGGTTTCAGTGGTGTTGCCGCAGACAAATCCGTTGCCAGCCGATGCTGTATATCGTGTGTTTATTAACAACACTTGGCGTAACTTCCGTGAAACAGGCACCGTTGGCGGAGCACCTGGTGGTTCGCTGGCCTCTGCTCCAGGTAGCCCGGGCCTGTGTCCCCCACCAAGTGATTCTGCCTATCGGCCTGGGCTCAATGAGGGTGATTTGTGTGTTCAGGTAACGCTTTCTGATGGTGGACGCAACGACGCAGACGGTACTGTAAATGGGCGCATTGTCGATCCTAGCGGTGTTGGTGGTGGCGTCGTTACCCAGGCGGTGACTGTGTCTAGCATAAGCAGCCCCGGTACAGGTGGGGGTTGCTCTCTTAGATCTGTACCGGATCATTCGTCGACAACCGGCGACTGGTGGCTGATCGGTGGCGCTATTGGCCTGCTCGGGCTGGGTTCTCGTTCTCGGAAGCGTGCAGCTGTAAATAAAGGCTTCTGAACAGTCGGTGGGCGCGTACTCTAATGTGTTGTCTTGTTGTGTAAGATTCTGTTCGGTATGCTGCCCGTCTATCTGGGTTTCCTGACGGCTCTTTGATTGAAACGGTGCGACTATTTTTGTCGCACCGTTTCAACTGGTCTCGGCCCGCCTGCCCGCAGTGGATACGTCGTTAAGTGGCTCGTTGCGCCTAAAACGTTTCAGGGCTAATGTACCCGTTGGCGTCAGCGGATTCGATTGGAGTACACTCTGCCTGCTGCTGTTGCAAGAGAGCTGAACAAAATATCGCTATGGCAAAACTCCTAGTCTTAAACGGCCCGAATCTGAGCTTGCTAGGTTCGCGTGAGCCGGGCCACTATGGTTCGCGATCCCTTGAGGCAATCAATGACCGATTAAACCAGCAAACAAAAAATGGTGCGGCAGATCTCCTGACTTTCCAATCCAACGCCGAACACGAACTCATCGACCAGATCCATGCCGCCCCCCACGAAGACATCGATTTCATCATCTTCAACCCGGCTGGTTTTAGCCATACCAGCATCGCCTTGCGCGACGCCCTGCTGGCAGTGGGCATTCCATTTATAGAGGTTCACCTTTCCAATATTCACGCCCGTGAAGATTTTCGTAAGCATTCCTAT
>JASBSN010000096.1 GCA_030148915.1 Thiogranum sp. | reverse complement strand
GCTGTGCCAGGCCCAGCAACTCGGTGTTCTCAAAGATTCTACTCTGACCCTTTTTTGCAACTCGGTGTTCTCAAAGATCCTACTCTGACCCTTTTTTGCAGCGGGTCGTCGAAATCCGGCAGTTGGGGGACCAGGCTGTCGCTTGAGTTCACTGCACCGCCGGCGGCGACTGCGCCGGGATCAGCGCGGCGTTGATCGCCTCGATGTCGCTTTCATTGAGAATGCCCGCGGCCCGTTTCAGGCGCAACTGGTCAACCACGTAGAGGTAACGGGCGCGCGCGTAGTTAAGGCGGGCCAGATAGGATTCACGTTGCGAGTTGAGCAGATCGACAATGGTGCGGGTGCCCACTTCGAAGCCGGCCTGTTCGGCTTCGACCGCGACATCGGTTGATTCCAGAGAACGGCTCAGCGCCTTCACCTGGGCGATGTCGGTCTTGACGCCGCGAAAGGCGTTGCGGGTATCCAGCTCGGCGGCGCGGATTGCCTGGCTGAGCTGTTCGGTGGATTCCTGAAACCGGCTGCGCGCCTGACGGGTGCGGGAATTGACCAATCCGCCGGAGTAGAGGGGTACATTGAGTTGCACGCCGACCTGGGCGTCGTGCCGTGTTATGGGGAAGACACCACCGAAATTGACGTCGGAATAACTGGTGCTGGCGTTAAGATCGAGGGTCGGTAAATGGCCGCTGCGCTGGCGTTTGATTTCCTGTTGCGCCGCCTCGGCGTTCGCCTGCGCGGCCAGAATAGTGAGATTGTGCTGCGTGGCGCGCTCGATCCAGGCTTTGGCCTCGTCGGGTTGCGGGCCGCTCAGGGGCAGGTCAGGTTGCAGTTCGTTGACACTGTCATAATGGCTGCCCACCGTTTCATGCAAGGTATCCTTGCTCGCGGCAAGATCGCTGACGGCCTGAATCTCCTGGCTGACGGCGATATCGTAGCGCGCCTGCGCGGCCTTCACGTCGGTGATGGCGATCAGGCCAACGTCGAAACGCTGTTGCGCCTGGTCGAGTTGACGGCCGATGGCGTTTTTCTCCGCCTGAGCGAACTGCACGTTATCCTGCGCCTCGAGCACTTTGAAGTAGCGATCGGCGACCTGCACCATCAGATCCTGATTGGCGGCCAGATAGTTGGCTTCGGCGGCGGCGATCTGGCTGTCGGCCTGCTTTAGCGCTACCCAGCGATCATAGTTGAACAAAGGCTGGGTCAGATTCAGGCTGGCGGTTTTGTCGGTACTGTATCGGGCCTGCTCCGACGGGTCCAAGTTCTTAAAGCGTCTGCGGGTGACAGCGCCACTGGCGTCCACGACCGGCAGCAATCCGGCGCGTGCCTGCGGACGCTGTTCGCGCACCGCCTCCAGATTGGCGCGCGCGGCCGCCAACTGCGGGTTGGTTCTGGCCGCTTCACGGTACATCTGCAGCAGGTCGGCGGCCGGTACGCTGCTGCTGATGAATAACAGACTTAGCAGTAAACAGGGAGTTATGCGCATAGAATCACTATATTGAGTCAGGTGGTACCCGGTTAGTAGGTCGGCATCTGGCGGTCGACGTCGCTGGCCCAGGCCGCCACGCCACCGCTCAGATTGATAATGTTGCTGAAGCCCTGATTTTCCAGGTAACGACCGATCATGCGACTGCGGATACCGTGATGGCAAATCACCACGGTTTCGCGTTGCGGATCGAAATTGTCCAGACGTTCGGGCACGGCGCGCATGGGCACCAAAGTCGAGCCCTCGATACGCGCCTTGTCGAACTCCCAGGGCTCGCGTACGTCCAGCAACAGCGGCGGCGGCTGCGCCGATTGCAGGTAGTCATGCAGTTGCGTGGCTGAAAATTCCCGCATCGCTCAGAACCTGAACGCTTCCGGGCGCGGCGCGTTCAGCAGCGCGGGGATGGCGGTCTCGAACAGGCTTTCGCTGTTCCATTCCTGCTCGCCGGCGCGGGTGATCAGCAGCGCCTGCATGATCGGCGGTTGACCGACAATGACAAACATCCGGCCGCCGGGATTCATCAGCTGGTGAAAACCCCGGTGCAATAAGGGCAGCGAACCGGTGACCGCGATGACGTCATAGCGTTGGTCGCTGTGCCAGCCGGCGCCGGCATCCCCGGTTTCCAGGCGGACATTTTCGATCTGGTGCTGCGCCAGCCGCGCCTGTGCGGACTCGGTGAAATCGGCAAACAGATCGATGGTATGCACGCTGTTGCCGAGACGCGCCAGGCAGGCGGTAAGATAACCGCTGCCGGTACCGATTTCGAGAATATCGTCGCCTGGCGCGATCGCCAGACTCTGCAGCAGCCGGCCTTCCAGTTTGGGCGCCATCATGCACTGCTCGTTGGCCAGCGGGACGCAGATGTCGGTAAAGGCCAGCGCCCGGTATTGCTCGGGTACAAACTGCTCGCGCGGTGTCGCCGAGAGCACGCCGAGCACCAGATCGTCGAGCACGTCCCAGGGACGGATCTGCTGCTCGATCATGTTGAAGCGGGCCTGTTCGAGATTCATTGGGTTCATTGGGGATTTTCCGTTGCCGGTCTGGCCAGAAGGGTACGGGCTTTGGCAAACGCAGGCAAGATCGATGGGCTTGCATTCCATCAATCGTTTCGATACCGTGATTGTTCGCAGCTAGGGGTGCACCGCGACTGCGCGGCGCTGAGACAAACCCTTTGAACCTGATCCGGTTAATACCAGCGCAGGGAAGCTGACAACTGCATCAGTCTTTCCCCCGCTATCGAACCCCACAGGGAGGGAAAGGACTATGAGCGCTATCCCCGAAGAATTCATCCGCAAAACCGCCGAGCTGTCAGCCGAAGTCACCCGGGCGTTCCCCGGTTCGGCAAAAGTGTATGTCCAGGGCTCCCGCCCCGACCTGCAGGTCGGCATGCGCGAAATCCGCCAGGCCGATACCGCGGCCAGTTTCGGGCCAGAGACCAATCCGCCGATCACGGTGTATGACACCTCAGGGCCTTATAGCGATCCTGAGGCCCGCATTGACTTGCTCAAGGGTCTGGGCGAACTGCGCGCGCCCTGGATTGAAGAGCGCGACGATACCGAACTGCTCGAGGCACTGAGCTCGGCGTTCGGCCGCCAGCGCGCCGGCGATCCGCAGCTGGCCTCGCTGCGCTTCGAGCACGTGCGCAAACCGCGGCGCGCCCGCGCCGGTGCCAACGTCACGCAGATGCACTACGCCCGCCGGGGCATCATCACGCCGGAGATGGAATACGTCGCCATCCGCGAAAACCTGCGCCTGGAGCTGCTCAAAGACAGCGCCCTGCTGCGCCAGCACCGGGGGCAGAGTTTCGGCGCCGCGATACCCGAACGGGTGACGCCGGAATTTGTCCGCGACGAAATCGCCCGCGGGCGCGCCATCATCCCGGCCAACATTAATCATCCGGAGCTGGAGCCGATGATCATCGGCCGCAATTTCCTGGTCAAAGTGAACACCAACATCGGCAACTCCGCGGTCACCTCTTCGATCGCCGAGGAAGTGGAGAAAATGGTCTGGTCGACCCGTTGGGGCGGCGACACGGTCATGGATTTGTCCACGGGTAAGAACATCCACGAAACCCGCGAATGGATTCTGCGCAATTCACCGGTGCCGGTCGGCACCGTGCCGATCTATCAGGCACTGGAAAAAGTCGACGGCAAAGCCGAGGATCTGACCTGGGAGTTGTTTCGCGACACGCTTATCGAGCAGGCCGAACAGGGAGTGGACTACTTTACCATCCACGCCGGCGTACGCCTGCAGTACGTGCCCTTGACCGCCGAGCGGTTGACCGGCATCGTTTCGCGCGGCGGTTCCATCATGGCCAAGTGGTGCCTGGCGCATCATCAGGAAAGCTTCCTCTATACCCACTTTGCCGAAATCTGCGCCATCATGAAAGCCTATGATGTGTCGTTTTCGCTCGGCGACGGTCTGCGCCCCGGTTCGCTGGCCGATGCCAACGACGCCGCGCAGTTCGGTGAACTGGAAACCCTTGGCGAATTGACGCGCATCGCCTGGGATCATGATGTACAGGTGATGATCGAGGGTCCCGGCCATGTGCCCATGCAGCTGATCAAGGAAAACATGGACAAGGAGCTGCGCGATTGCTATGAGGCGCCGTTCTACACTTTGGGTCCGCTGACCACCGATATCGCGCCGGCCTACGACCACATCACCTCGGCCATCGGCGCCGCGCAGATCGGCTGGTACGGCACCGCCATGCTCTGCTACGTCACACCCAAGGAGCATCTGGGCCTGCCCAACAAGCAGGACGTGCGCGAAGGCATCATCACCTACAAAATTGCCGCCCACGCCGCGGATTTGGCCAAGGGTCATCCGGGCGCCCAGGTGCGCGACAACGCCATGTCGAAAGCGCGCTTCGAATTCCGCTGGGAAGACCAGTTTAACCTCGGCCTCGATCCGGAACGCGCGCGCGAATACCACGACGAAACCCTACCCAAGGATTCCGCCAAAGTGGCTCACTTCTGCTCCATGTGCGGCCCGCACTTCTGTTCCATGAAAATCACCCAGGACGTACGCGACTACGCCCGCAAGCACGGCATGTCGGACCAGGATGCGCTCAATCAGGGCATGGAGGAAAAAGCGCTGGAGTTCGTGAAAGGCGGCAGCGAAATCTACAAAAAGGCGTAGTTTTTCAATTGCTGGTCCAAGCGTAGCGTGTCGCGGTAGAAGCCGGCCAAAGTAAAATCACGGCGCTGCGTTATCAGAGTCAGTGACCCATACAGCTGTCCCGTGGCGGCAGGGGGTTATCGGTGCATGCGCTCGCGCCCTAAGCCCTCGAGGGACTACCGGCCGCAAAGCTCTGGGCCAGGTGGTAGTCTTTTCCTGCGGCGCTTCTTTTAGGTTTGCCGATCAGTCGCTTCCTACTTGTCTTGCACACGCATACAGCCTGCTAGCCCGAGTGCCGGCATGGGTGTGTTGCCGTTCTGCCATGTCCCTACTGTGCGGTGTCGCTGCGTTGTTCTTCTGAGGGTACGACTGAGACTGATACCCGGTTATTCGCCTGGGCCGCCTGATTCCACGCCTGGGCGGTGGTGGCGGCGGTTTTTTCCGGGTAAGGAGATAGCGGTTCGGTGCGCGCCCGGGTGGTCACTTCGAGGCGGATGCCGGTGTTGTTCAGCAGCGGGGTGCTGGCGACGAAGTTGGCGAAGCGCAGCGATTGCTGGGCCGAGGGTGTATCCGCGGCCTGCACCGGGTTGCCGATGAAAGCACACTGTTCGACCGGGAGGTCCGGCGGTGGCAGGCGAAACCCCTGATCCTGGTCACCGAGCAGGCAGAATTCGCCGGCGTGTGTTTCCACCAGCAGTTTGCCGCTGAAGCCGCTCTCGGCCAGGCGCCTCAAGAGTCCTTCGAGGGCGTCGACCCGCTGGCCGTCAAGGGCGATTTCGTCGTAGCTGTATTGTAGCGAGTGATTCATGGCCCAGGCGACGGTGTTCCAGCCGTTGCGCAATTGCTCGTGGCTCTGGCCCTGCAGGGACTCGAGGACGGCAATGGCGGTGCGCTGGGCGTCCACCTGGCCGCTCAGGGCGGTGTCCGGTGTGCCCGGCGCCGCGTTACCGAGTACCGGGCGGTCGCGGTAGAGATAGAGGTTGGTCAGCAACGAGGCGCCGAGCAGCAGCGCCAGCGCGCCGAGCGGAAAAAAGCCTGTGCGGGTTGCCGTCGGTTCCCTCGGTCGCAGACGGTCGAGGGTGTCTTCCAGCTCTCTGTGCAGCTTGGCGCCGCTCTGGCGCGCCACGGTGTCCATGCTCAGCAGGATGTCTTTGCGCAGCTCGACGCGTTGCTCCTCCAACAGGCTGCGCAGGTGCTGGTCGAGTGCCGCGGAGGGCGTCTCGCCGCTCGGCGGCGCTACGTCGGGTTCGCGCAACGGGGCAAAGGTTTCGGCGGCCGGCGCGTGCCGTGGCTCGATGTCCTCGGCGCGTTCCGAGGCGCGTTCCGAGGTGCCCTCCTCGTCGAGATTGCGCTCCTCACTGCGCCGCTCTTTGGCGACACCGATTTTGCACAGGCACTCGAACAGCTGTGCGGGCGCTACGGTTTTCGGCAGCACGCCGACGGCCCCCAAGGCCCGCGCCTGACCGATATACAGGTCGCCGCCCTTGGAGGTGTACATCATTACCGGGATGGTGGCGGTGCGCGGGTTGGCCTTGATCGCCTTGACCGCCTGAAAGCCGTCCATGCCGGGCATCATGTGGTCCATGAAGATGGCATCGGGACGGTTATGGGTGAGAAAGTCCAGCGCCAGACTGGCCGATTCGATGGTGTCGACCTGCAGGTCGTACTTTTCCAGCATGCGCCGTAACACCAGGCGCGCGGATTTGGAATCGTCGACTACCAGTACCCGTTTCTGTTCTGACATCAGGTTTCCTGTAAAGCTGAGGCAGGAAGATGCGCGACGGTGCGAATGTACTCCAAACCCGTCCCCTCGTCAGCTAATCCGCTCGTGTTGCCTGCCGGTTATGCCGGTATAACGGCGCCGGAGGCTGAATTCTTGACGACTCAATCGCGGTAGGCGAGGAACTGTTTCAGGGCGCGGTACAGATAGTCGGTATCGTTGGCGCCGGCCAGTTCGCGGATGGAGTGCATGGCAAACGTCGGCACGCCAATATCCAGGGTACGCACACCGATGCCGGCGGCCGTCAGTGGGCCGATAGTGCTGCCGCAGGCCATGTCGCTGCGCACCACGAAGGACTGCAGCGGAACGCCGGCCTGATCGCACAGCAGGCGGAACAACCCCGCGGTTTCGCTGTTGGTGGCATAGCGCTGGTTGGCGTTGGTTTTAATCACCGGCCCCTGGTTGAGCAGCGGCCCGTGCCGGGCGTCGTGCCGGTCGGCGTAGTTGGGGTGGACGCCGTGGGCGTTGTCGGTGGAAATCAGCCAGGAACGGTGGATGCAGCGGGCCAGTTGTTGCGGCTCCGGGCACAGGCGTTCGAGTACCGATTGCAAAAACGGCCCATTGGCGCCGCACGCCGAAGTGCTGCCGACTTCCTCGTGGTCGCTGCATACCAGTAACTTGCTGGTGGCGCCCTCGCTGTCGATCAAGGCGCGCGCGCCGATCAAACAGCTGAGCAGATTGTCCAGCCTGGCACTGGCGATAAACTGCTGCTGCAGGCCGACCAGAGCACCGGGCTGGCAGTCGTAGAAAGACAATTCGTATTCCAGTACCGTCTCGATGCTCTCGTCTGGGTGCTGCTCTCTCGCCCGCTCCAGTAACAGGTGGCGCAGGGTCACCGGCGTGGCCTCGCCGGGTTGCATCAGTACCGGTGGCAGGTGCTGCTGGGCGTTGATGCTGCGTGACTGATTGGCTTCACGATCAAGATGGATGGCCAGGCTGGGGATCACCGCCACCGGTGCCTGGAAATCGATCAGCGCGCTGCCCAGCCGCCCTCCGGCATCGCGGTAACTGATGCGCCCGGCCAGTGACAGGTCACGATCGAACCAGGGGTTGAGCAGGGCGCCGCCGTAGACTTCCACACCCAGTTGGTAATAGCCATTGGCAAGCACGTCGGCCTCCGGTTTGACGTGCAGACAGGGGCTGTCGGTATGCGCGCCCAGCATGCGTATGCCGGCCTCGGCAGGTGCCTGCTCGCCGAGCGCGAAGGCGATCAGAGAGGAGTCGTTGCGGGTGACCAGATAGCGTCCGCCGCGCTGAAGTTGCCATTGGCGGCTCTCATCGAGCACCGTGAAGCCGGCCTCTTCGAACAGCTTGCGTAATTGCGCGGTGGCGTGAAAGGGGGTGGGTGAGGCCTGGATGAACTCCAGCAGTTGCTGATTGAGTGAAGCGATAGGCATAGTCAGCTCGGTTTACCGGGAAGCTTGTTGTTTGCGTTGTTCGGCGCGGCAGAGGATGGCGCGCCGCTCGGCATCGGTGGCACTACCCCAGGCGGTGATTTCGGTGAGGCTGCGAAAACACCCCAGGCAGATGTCTTCGCCGTCCAGGCAGCAGTTGCGCACACAGGGTGAGGGGGTGTTGGCAGTGGGTCGCGGGCGCGCCAGAGGCCACTCAGGCATAGAGGTCGATGTGTCGGCGGATACTCTGTGGTCGCGGTGGGTTAGCGGCGCGCGTGTGGTGCTCGGAGCGATCGCGGCGATCGCCGCCGCAGCGGGTATCGAGCACCACGGGCACCTGCCGGCGACGCCGCTCGTGCCCCGCCCGACGCTCGCTGCGCCGGCGCACCGGGGCAGCTTGGAGGGGGCGGTCGTGGTCGCCTTGCGCCGGCGGGCATGGCGTCGGCGCCGCCACGGCGCGCGTCACCCGCGCGCGCCTGTTATCGGCTTTCAGGCGCTGCACGCCGCTGTCTTCCGGAACCAGGGTTAACCACTGCATGGGGTTATTATACGGGATTCATCCGCCGGCCACCCGGTCTTCGGGCTGCACGCGAAAATATTTTATAAATTATTGGTTTAAAATAAAATAATTTATATGCTGCAAATAACGAGGTGACGGTGATGAGTGACAGTTGCGGCAAACAGGTGCGGCGCAATTGGTCGCCATTATCAGCTTGGCGATTGCGCTAAGCCGGAATCACGCCACGGCGGCGGTAATCGGCCGGGTTGCAGGTGTGTCCAGGACGGCGCTGCACTCCCGGTTGGCGACAATGAATCGACCGTGAGCTTGCGAGCGGTGCGCGCTTACCATGTCGGCATCCAAGCGTTCCAGCAGCCCTTGCAAGGCCAGCCCCATGGCGCCGCGACGCTGGTAGTCCAGCCCCAGGCTGCGCCAGTGCGCTTCCACCTGCCTCTGGACGGAGGTGCCGATCTCCACAAACCGCTGTACCAGCAGGGTACTCAGTGCCTCGTCACCCATCTCTGCGCGCAGATGGTCGATCATCGCTTTGCCCTCCTTTCGGTCGGCAGGCACCCGGGCGATCAGCCGCGGTGGCAAAAAGGTGCTCAGCGACTCGCCATTGCAATGGCCGCGCAGCAGGTCCTCGGTGACGATCTGGCGGTAGTCCTGGCGTGGATCGGCGCCGGTGCGCGAGGCCAACTGCATCAGCGCCATCGCTTCATTGCGATGACCGCCGATGGCAAAACCGCACAAATGATGATCGAGGATGTCGTGCACCAGTACCGACGTCGGGATACGCGTGCCATGCTCCGCGGTGGCGGCAATAACGCTGGGTTCGCCCAGGGCGACGTCGAGCTTCCAGCCGCGGGCGCCGAAGCCGTCGCGCCATTCCTGCTGATAAGTCACCGGGATCGCGATGGCGGCGTCGCCCCGGGTTGCTGATGGCCGTTTCTCGGATAACCCGGCGTTACGCATGTTTAATCTCCTCGAGCGTCAGCTAAACCGATCGGTCAAATTCAAGCGCGGCGAAAACCCAAGGAAGCCCTGACTCATTCCTTTTCCGTCATTCCGGCGTAGGCCGGAATGACGGAAAAAGAATTAATCAGCTTCCCTAACGCGGTGAGCGGTGTCACCAGCGCTAGACGTCATGTTTGGTGGAGGGCCACAGGTCTCAGCAGTCGGCCGGTAGAATACGGATCTGGGCCACAGCCGGACCCAACTGCCGGATCAGCGCGGCGTCATTGGCCGTCTTGGCCAGCAACAACACGCCTTCGATGTAAGCGAGCATGGCTTTTGCCGTTGCCGGCACATCCAGCACACCGAACTCGCCCGCCGTCTGCGCTTCGGTCAGGACATGCTCGAAACGGGCTTGGATGGCGGCAAACACGGCCGCCAGCTTCCGCCGTATCAACTCGTCGCTGGTCGCCAGTTCCAGTGCCAGGTTGCCGAACGGGCAGCCCAGCAGGTGGCCGTGAGTCTTCGCCGCGGCGCACTGAAACGCGTGCAGATGTTCGATAAAGCGCTGCAACCGCTGCAAAGGTGGAATATCAGGCGCAAAGGCGGGGCTCAACCCCCGGTCTTCGATAGCGTTCTGCAAGTCATCGATGACCGCCAGGCTGAGTTGGCGTTTACTGGGAAAAAAGTGATAGAAGCTGCCTTTTTTGACTTCGGCCCGCGTGCAGATTTCCGCCACGCCCACGCCGGTGTAGCTGCGGCTGTAAATCAGGTCGCGGGCGCTGGCGAGGATACGCCGCCGCGTGCCGTGTTCAGGGGTCATGTCTGTACAATAGTAGACCGATCGGTAAAATGCAATGCTTGGTGAGAGAGACGGCCCCGATGAAAAGTGATGCGGATGCGCCCGAACGCTGGGTGGACGAACACGGCAGCGCCCTGTACCGCTATGCGCTGCTGCGCCTGCGCGACCCGCACAAGGCCGAGGAAATGGTGCAGGAAACCTTCCTCGCCGCGCTGCAGGCGCGTGAGCGTTTCAGCGGCGAGTCTTCGTTGCGGACCTGGCTGACCGGTATTCTCAGGCACAAGATTCTGGATCTGTTCCGCCGCGAAGCGCGCACCCTGGCCTTGGATGACGTGCCCGAGGCACAGCAGGGCGATGTCGGACTCATCGCCGAGAGCTTTACCGCCGCCGGGCGTTGGAGCGCCACCCTTGGCGATTGGGGTGATCCGCAACAGGCGCTGGAACAAGGGCAATTCTGGGCGGTGCTGCAAACCTGTCTCGACCGTCTGCCGGAACGTCTGGCGCGGCTGTTCGTGCTGCGGGAAATCATGGAAACCGAGAGCGAAGAAATTTGTCAGGATCTGGCGATCACCCCGACTAACTTGTGGACGATGCTGTACCGGGCCCGAATGGGGCTACGACAGTGTCTCGACAGGAACTGGGTCGGTAAGGCCCGAGGGTAGAAAGATGTTGACGTGCAAGGATGTCAGCCACTTGGTATCGACAAGCCAGGAGCGCCCGCTGGGGTTTCGGGAGCGGCTGGGCCTGCGTGTGCATCTGTGGATGTGCGCGAACTGTCGTCGCTTCCAACGGCAAATCGATCTGCTGCGGCTGGCGCTGCGTAAACTGGCCACAGAGGCCGACGCGGATCCGCACGCTCCAGCGCTTTCTGCCGAGGCGCGCCAACGCATCCGCGAGGCGCTCGCCGAGCGGCGCGCAAATACGCCTTGAGCCCGTTTCTGCGAGCTTATCGTTCTGACTCGCCCGTTGTGGGCCCATGACACGAGAATGACATCAGGAGATTGACATCATGAAGACTTCCAAGACAGCCATCACCCTGGCTTTAACCGCCTCTCTGGGTTCCGCCGGCGTCGCGCTGGCGGGCGAAAATCCGTTCGCCATGCAGGTGCTGGAGCATGGCTATCAGCTGGCTGGAGCCGACGGCAAGGCGAAAGACGGTAGCTGCGGGGGCACCAAGGCGGAAGAAGCCAAATGTGGCGCCAATAAAAACAGCGCCGCGGCCGCCACCAGCAAGGCAAAGGACGGCAAATGCGGTGAAGGCAAGTGTGGCGCCAACAAGGCCAAGGGCGGCGCGCCTGACAGCCAGAAATAAATCAGTGGGACAGCGCACATGCCGGGGACGTCGGTGCATGGCGCGGGACTCGGTCTGAGGCGGGAGCTCCTTCCCGCACTCAGGTCCGGTGTACCGAAAGCTATCGATTTTTTTGAGCTCGCCCCGGAAAACTGGATGGGTATGGGGGGCAATGGCGCAAGGACCTGCGTGGCCTGGCTGAACAACGGCCGCTGGTTGCCCACGGTCTGTCCCTGTCACTGGGTGGTACGGCGGCGTTGGATGAAGTCTTCCTGAAGCAGGTGAAGCGGTTTCTGGACGACTACGAGATTGCGCTCTACACCGAGCATCTATCCTGGTGCAGTGACGAGGGTCATCTGTATGACCTCCTGCCGATCCCTTTTACCGAACAGGCGGTCCGGCACGTCGCGGCGCGTATCCGTCGTAGTCAGGATATTCTTGAGCGGCGCATCGCGGTGGAAAACGCCTCCTATTACGTGGCGCCACCCGAGGCCGAAATGAGCGAGAGCGAGTTTATCACGCGCGTTCTGGAGCAAGCCGATTGCGACCTGCATCTGGATGTGAACAATGTCTACGTCAACAGTGTCAATTTCGCCTTCGATCCGTGGCAGTTCATTGCCGCGCTACCTGCCGGGCGGGTGGCCTATATGCACGTCGCCGGGCATTATCAGGAAGCCGCAGACCTGCTCGTAGACACTCACGGCGCGACAGTGATCGATCCGGTCTGGCGGCTGTTGGCGCGCACCTATACGCACCTCGGTACCCCGCCGACGCTGCTGGAGCGGGATTTCAACCTGCCACCGCTCGATGACCTGCTGGCCGAGGTCAATCACATTCAGGCGCTACAGGCGCAGCACCGGGAGGTGGGTCATAAGCGCCTCTCCCGATAGCCAGGACTTACCCACGTTTCAGGCGGCGTTTGCCGCGCGCGTGCGCGATCCACGCGGCCGACCGCCACCGCCCGGGGTGCCGGCGCGACGCATGCGTGTTTACGAGGAGCTGCTGTTCAATAACCTCGAAGGGTTTCTGCTGGCCTGTTTCCCGATCACCCGAAAATTACTCGGCACCCACGCCTGGCGAGTCACCGTGCGGCATTTTTTCGCCGAGCACCGTTGCGCATCGCCCCTGTTCAGGGATATCCCCGGCGAGTTCCTCGCCTGGATGGCGACGCAGACGACCAACCCATTTCCGCAGCGGCCCTATTTGTACGAATTCATGCACTATGAATGGCTGGAATTGGCGGTCTCTATCGCCGCCGATGAGCCGCTCCCGGCCGGCGTCGACGCGCACGGCGACCTGTTGGCGGGGCGACCGATTCTCAACCCCACTCTGCAACTGGTGCGCTACCATTATCCGGTGCATCGCATCGGTCCGCGCTTCAAGTGCGCCGAGCCCGACGGCCAGATCTACAATTACCTGGTCTACCGCGACGAGGCCAATGTGGTGCGCTTCGTTGAGCTCAACGCACTCACCGCGCGCTTGCTGGAGTTACTCAAGGACGGGCGTCTGTCCGGACAGGAAGCCCTGCAACTGATTGTGCTGGACCTGGCTCACGAGCGTGCCGAGGCCTTTCTCGCCGCCGGTCACGCCATCCTGGAGCAACTGCGCCACGCCGGGGCGGTGTTAGGGGCAGGGACACTCGACTGAGACGGCTGGGCGCGGCGTGTAAATTGTTGCCGCCGGTATGACGAATTGATCAGTTCCCCTAAACTTTTTTGCGGCGGATGGTAATGGTTTCCGAGTCGTACAGGGGCACGGGTTTGCTGAAGTGATAGCCCTGGGCGAAGTCCACGCCGATGAGTTGCAGTTGGTTGGCGACATCCTGGCTTTCGACGAATTCGGCGATGGTGCGGATACTCAGACTGTGACCTACCTGGTGGATCGCCTCGACGATGGCGCGGTTCATCGGGTCGGTGTGCATGTCTCTGACGAAGCCGCCGTCGATTTTGAGAAAATCGACGGGCAGGTTTTTGAGGTAACCGAACGAGCTCAGGCCGCTGCCGAAGTCATCCAGCGAGAACCGGCAGCCGAGTGTTTTCAGCAGCCTGATCATATGGCTGACTTTCTCCAGGTTGAATACCGCAGCCGTTTCGGTGACCTCAAAGCACAGCTGGCCCGGGTTGACATAATACTGGCCGATTTTTTTCTGAATGTAGTCGGGCAGTGCCTCATCGTTGAGTGAGTTACCGGAAAGGTTGATGGCATAGATGCCCGCGTCGCCGTTTTTCTGCGCTCGGCGTAAGAAGGCGAAGGCGCTATCAATCACCCACCGGTCTATGGCGTTCATCAGGTTATAACGCTCGGCTGCCGGTATGAACGCGCCGGGCGGTATGACTTTATTGTCCTGATCGCGCATGCGCACCAGTAACTCAAAGTGCGGCGTCGGGTCCCCGCCGTTTAACGCGGTGATGCGTTGTTTGTAGAGCAGGAAGCGGTTTTTCTCCAGCGCCTCCTTGATACGCGACACCCAGTGCATTTCATTGTGTCGTTCGCCCAGATCGATATCGCTGTCCTGATAAATGTGCACCCGATTGCGGCCGGATTCCTTGGCGACATAACAGGCGACATCCGCGGTGCTGAGCACGAAAGACGGACTGGGAGTTTGAGCATTAATAGGCACCAGGCCGATACTGACGCCGACGGCGAAGCGCCGCTGCTGCCACTCGAAGGTGAACTCGGCAAAGATCTGCAACAGCCGATTGGCCGTCTCGGTGGCGTGCGCCAGATCCAGGTTTTCCAGCAGGAGGCCGAACTCGTCGCCGCCGAGCCGGGCCAGCGAAGCGCTGGAAGGCACATTGGCGCGCAAGGTGCGGCTCAACTGCTTGAGCAACTCATCGCCGGCGTCGTGGCCGCAGGTATCGTTGACGACTTTGAACTGATCGAGATCCAGATACAGCAACGCGTGCTCGCGGCTGGTGTCGCGGGCTACGCCGTCGAGCAGAATGGCCAGGCGGTCGGCGAACTCGGTGCGATTGGCCAGACCGGTGAGGCTGTCGTGGGTGGCCTGCCAGGTCATTTGGCGCGCCATGCGCCGCTCTCGTGTGGCGTCGTGAAACACCAGCACTGTGCCGATAATGCGTTTCTCGCGGTCGTAGATCGGTGCGGCAGAATCCTCGATATTGAATTCCTGGCCGTTGCGGTTGATGAGCACACACTGGCCGGAAGCGCTGACCCCATGACCGGTGCGCAGAGTGATGTCGGCCGGGCTCTCGACGGGCAGGCGCGTGGCTTCATCGATCAGCGGCAGGACTTCGGTCAAGGGGAAGCCCTGGGCCTCGCCGTAAGTCCAGCCGGTCACCGATTCGGCCACCGGGTTCATGTAGTCCACGCGGCCATCGGCGTCGGTGGTAATGACGCCGTCGACGATGGAGTGCAGGGTAATCAGCGCGCGCTCGCGCTCCTGGTAGAGGGTCTCCTCGGTGCGTCGGCGTTCGGCGCGCTGGCGCGACTCGCGCAACTCCCGTTCTATGGCCGGAACCAGACGGGCGAGATTGTCTTTCATTATGTAGTCGTTGGCGCCCTTACGCATTGCCTCGACGGCGGTCTCTTCGCCGACCGTGCCGGAAACCAGTATAAAGGGCGTGTCGGGACTGACCTCGCGCAGGATCTGCAGGGCCCTGAGCCCGCTGAAGCCGGGCATCACATAGTCGGAGACAACCACCTGCCAGCTTTCTTTTTGCAGCGCCGTACGCATGGCCGTTTCATTGTCCACGCGCACATATTCCGGTTCATAGCCGGACTGGCGCAGCTTGATCTCCAGCAACTGGGCATCGTCGTCGTTGTCCTCGACGAGCAGAAAACGTATGGGTTTACTCATCGGTCCGGCCCGCCCGCGAGGCCATGAT
>JASBSN010000088.1 GCA_030148915.1 Thiogranum sp. | reverse complement strand
GGCCTCGAACAGGCTGATGCCCAGGCCTTCCGACTTGAAGCTCCCGGCGCAGTCATAGGGCTGCTCGCGCAACAGATAGCGTTCGATCCGGGCCTCGTCGAGTACCCGGAAGCGCACCTCAAAGGGCACCATCTCCAGGCGCGCCCGGTCGCTGCGCGCGTCGTACAGGCACAGACCGGTGAGAAAGCTGACCCGCTGTCCGGAAAGCTGCCGTAGCTGATCCCGCGCGGCGCTGTGCCGGCCCGGTTTTCCTAATATCTCATCACCGCGCACGGCCAATTGATCCGAGCCGATAATCAGCGCCTGCGGAAACTGTGCGGCGCCGGCGCGCGCCTTGGCCTCGGCCAGCCGCTGCACCAGTCGCCCCGGTTCCTCCCCGGGCTCGCGGCTCTCGTCGACCCCCGGCGAGAGCACTTCAAATGCTACGCCCAAACGTTCCAGCAATGCCCTGCGGTAAGGGGAGGTCGACGCCAGCACCAGCTGCCTCGACGGCGAGGGTGTGTGTGCGCTACTCATGACTGATCGAAATAGCGCTGCAGGTATTCCGGGAAAGAAATTTCATCGGCGGCTTCGAGCGCCTTCTGGTCTTCGATCGATTTCAGCGCCAGGTCTTTGAAAAAGCGTTCGCGGTTTTCGCTCAGCGGCAGGTTATTGAAAAAATGCTGGTGGATTTCCGACATGCGGCGGGCGAAATGATAAAAGCCTTCGCCACGATCGCGCATTTCGTTGAGCATCCGCGCCGAAGGCGTCAGCTCCGGGTCGGCGACTTTGCGCTGCTGTTCGGCCAGCGCGGCGCAATAGGGCGCGCCCGCGCTGCTCTGGTCGAGGAGTTCACACACCGCCTGCATCTGTTCAAGCAATTCGGTCGCCCATTCGCGCAGGCGTATCTGCTGCGTGCCGCGCGTCAGCGTCAGCTCCGGGTCCCGTCCACGATGGGCGGCGCGTAATTCATTGTCATCGATGGCGAGACGCTCCTCGGCGCTGATGCCGGGGCTGCGGTGCAGCAGACAGAACAGCAAAAAACACTCCAGAAAGTGCAACTGGCGTTCATTGATGCCCAGCGGATCAAATGCGTTCACGTCCAGCGAGCGCAGTTCGACATAGGCGATGCCGCGGCGCTTCAGCGCCAGCGTGGGCTTCTCGTTACCCTGGAGTAACTGTTTCGGCCGAATGGTGCTGTAGTACTCGTTTTCGATCTGCAGAATGTTCGCATTCAATTGTCGGTATTCGCCGTCGACCACTACGCCGATCCCTTCGCAGGCGGGGCAGGGCGTGCGGATAGCGCACGCCAGGCTGTCGATATAGGCGGCCAGCGAATCGTAACTGGCTTTAATGCCGTGCTCGTTTTCTTTGTTGTTCTGATAGCCGATATCGCCCATGCGCAGCGAGGTGGCGTAGGGTTCGTAGTAAGTGTTTTCGTTGAACGACTGCAGTGTGGTGGGGGCGCCGCCAAGAAACGACTTGCAGATCGCCGGCGAGGCGCCGAACAGATAGGGAATCAGCCAACCGAAGCGCTGCAGGTTGCGGATCAAGGCCATGTACGATTCAGAAATGAAATCCTGCAAGGGCAGCCGATTACCCTCAAGTTCGCTGTAAACCGGCCAGAACTCCGGTGGAAACGAATAGTTGAAATGCACGCCGGCGATCACTTGCATGACACGCCCGTAGCGATGCCCGAGTCCGAGCCGGTAGACGTGTTTCATCTTTCCGGCGTTGGAGCTGCCGTAGCGGGCCACCGGAATACTGGTCTCGCCGGCGACCACGCAGGGCATACTGGTCGCCCACAGGTACTCGCCATCCAGACGCTGATACACAAATTGTTGCGAGTCGCGCAGAAAATCCAGCACCCGACGAATATCGTGAAAGGGCGGGGTGATGAATTCTGTCAGCGCCTCGGAATAGTCGGTGGTGATATACGGGTGCGTCAGCGCCGCGCCCAGGGTTGAAGGATGCGCGGTCTGCGCGATGCCACCGTCGCGGTTGACGCGCAGACTTTCTTTCTCCACGCCCATGGCGCTGTTGTGCATCAGGTGAGAGTGACCGAGACCGATCAGCCGATCGAGACGTTGGCTAACGCGTGTGTACATAGTTTAGAGTGTTTCGAGATCGGGTGGGTAGGGGGTCTGGTGCCAATCGGAGCGGCCGATCATATCGCGCAGTACCGCCTGAATGCCCTCTTCCAGCGTCGGATGATAGAACGGCATGCGCAGCATCTGCAGAATCGTCAGCTGTTGCTCGATACACCAGTTGAGCAGATGCCCGAGGTGCTCCCCGTGCGGGGCGAGCAAGCTCGCCCCCAGTAGACGACCGCTGGCTTTATCCGCATACAGACGCAGCATACCCCGATTACGCCCCATGATCAGGGCCCGGCCGAGCAGGCCGAGCGCGACCGAGCCGATAAGCGTATGCGCCTGATCCAGTTCGGCGTAGCGCGCCCCGACCATGACAATGTTGGGATCGCTGAACGTAATCACCAGCGGCGTCTTACGGCGAAACGCTATCGGTGTTTCGGCTACGGCATTGATGCCGGCTATGCGACCCTCATCGGCCGCTTCGTGTAGCAGCTGGCGCTCGAGATTGACGTCTCCGGCGATATACACCGGCAGGTCGTCGATTTGCAGCGTGTTCGGATTGTAGTTCGGCACCCCCAGCGCATTGAGCGCGATGCCGGCTTTCTCCGGATCGAGCGCGGCGAGATTCGCGCGCCGGCCGATGGCCACCAGCACTTTTTCTACCGTGACGCTGTTATCCCCGGCCGATACTTTCAGGCGGCCGTCGCCGGCCTCCTCGATACGCGCCGGCTGTCCCAGCCATAGCGGCAGCTCTTTACCGATCAGTTGGACCGCCAACGGCCCGATCTCCGGATCGTCTATATTACCAATGGTCTCCAGCAGGTCGATACCGGTGACCTCGACTCCCAGGCGACTGAGCGCCTGACCCAGCTCCAGCCCGATCACGCCCAGGCCGATGACGGCAAGACTCTCGGGCAGCTGTTCGAGTTCGAAAATATCGTCGGTGGTCAGTATACGCTCGCCAAAAGTCTTCCAGCTCGGCGGGACGATCGGCGCTGTGCCTGTGGCAATAATCACCTTACTCGCACGAATGCGCCGCTCGCCGGCCGCCAGCAAACCGGGTTCGAGAAAACGCGCGTTGGCGTTGATAAATTCCTCGCCCATTTCATCGGTGGTGGTCGAGAGCACTTTATCGACAAAAATATCGCGCAGACCCTGGACGTGCTCAAGTACGTCGGGGCCATTGACGTGCAGGCCGTCACCGCCTTCAATCCCTTCGCGCTCGAACAGGGCGCGCCGATGAATATCCTCGGCGACCTGGATCATTGCCTTGGAGGGCATGCAGCCGACCCGTGAACAGGTGGTGCCCAGTTCGCCGCCATCGATCAGCACACAACGCTCGGTACGGCGTTTGACCTGAGCATAGGCGTACAAACCGGCGCTACCGGCACCGATAACGGCGACATCGACTTTTTCTTCCATCGTAGTTGCAACCTGAGTGTTGAGTGGGCTTCAGCCGGTGGGCTTGGGAGCGGCTGTGGCATACGCCAGTCCGCCTCCGGCATGCCGGGTTTTGGAATCGTACATGGCCTGGTCGACTTGCTCCAGCAGCCCGGCAAAACTCTCGCCATGGGTCGGCGCTTCGCCCAGACCGAAACTGACACTGAAATCGATTTCGTGCTCGTGCGCCCAGTCGCCGACCCGTTGCTGGACGCGCCGCGCCACCACCTCGGCCTCTTTCAAACCGGTGTCTTCGAGCAGCATGACGAATTCGTCACCGCCAAAACGCGCCGCCACGTCTGTGGTGCGCACCGTTTCGCGGACAATCTGGGCAAACGCCTTCAGCACTTGGTCGCCGGCGGCATGACCCAGTTCATCGTTGACGGCCTTGAACTTGTCCAGATCGGCGAACAACATGGCAAAGCTCGCGTGGCTGCGCTGCTGACGTTGAAACATCGATTCCGCCACATCGTAAAGGGCGCGGCGATTGAGCAGACCGGTAAGGGTGTCCAGGTTACTGTGCAGTTCAAGCTCGCGGCGGCTGCGCTCGATACGCCCCATCAGAATGTAGGTGTAGACAAGAATAATCCCGCCGAACACGTTCATGAATATCAGCCCCGGCGAGAGCGCCGCGCCGCTCAGCGTATAGCGTGCCGAGAGCACCAGCATGGTGGCGACGAAGCTGCCGGCCAGCGAAACCGCGAACAGGCGCATCCCATAGCGCATGCCATTGCCGAGCACCACCATGATAAACACCAGCAGGGTCGGCGGAATGGCGTACGGGTCGTTGAGCACCGAGATGGTGGTAATGACGATATCCACCCACATGGCGAGGTAAAACCGCCGCAAGTGGATATGGCAGCGGTGGGCATGAACAAACAGCACCGTATTGAGCAGAAAATAAACGCCGTAGGCGACGTTCAGCCAGTGGGGCGACCAGTAGGCCGGTTGGATACCCTCCACCTGATTGAAAAACAGCAGCCCCAATAGCAGAAAAACATAACGGGTTATGAACTGTATCCGCTGCTCCTGCCAGGAAGGATAGCGGTAACCGGCCGCCGGGAGATCCGGCCCGGCGCGGCGTTCCGTCCTCCGGCGGCGTTCCTGATAGGTGCGGCGATCACCGGCGCTGGCTTTATGTCGCATATTATAAATGATTCATTATCCATTGAATTGTAAGAGTATTTTTATTTATTTTCTAACGCCCAGCCAGCAGCGCCGCGGGGGGTATTATACGGATTCCAGCGATATTTACGAAATTGCCTACCAGTAGTTTTCCACCGACACCTGGCCGGGCTCCCGGCGACGATTGCGTGTCAGGCCGCGCGCGACCAGTGTCGCGCTGGTGGCTTTGACCATCTCCGGGTTGCCACAGATCATCACTTGCGTACGGGTGGCATCGATCTCCAGCCCCAGGTGCCGCTCCAGGCGTCCGTCCTCGATTAACGCCGGAATGCGCGCGCGAAATGCGAACTCGGTATCTTCACGGCTGACTACCGGGACAAAATCAAACTGCCCGGGGTGCTCGCTTCGCAGGCGCTCAATGGTGTCGGCGAAACTCAGCTCGGCGGCCAGGCGAACCGCGTGGACCAGTACGATACGTTCGAAACGCTGCCAGGGCTGCGCGGTTTTCAGTATCGACAGAAAAGGACCGATGGCGGTCCCCGTTGAGAGCATCAACAGGTGCGCCGCCGCGGGAATTTCATCCAGAGTCAGGAATCCGGCCGGTTTCGCCATGACTTCAATGGGATCCCCCGGTGACAGTTGGACCAGCCGGTGGGTCAGCGGGCCGTCTGGCACGGTGACAAAATAAAACTCCAACGGAACTTCCTGCGGCGCATTGACATACGAGTAGGGCCGCGACACCAGTTGATCGTCGATCACCAGTCCGATCTTGGTGAACTGACCGGCCTTGAACGGCTGCACCGGTGCGTCCACGCGCAGCGAATACAGCGTATCGGTCCAGGCATGAAGCTCTCGAACACGACCTTCGCACCAGCGCTTACGATCCACTACCTCGGCCATGGGAACTCCTTATTATTGATTGGCGGTTTGCGCGCTGAGATGGCTGAAATAGGCCTGAATAATCGCCAGGCGTCGCCAGGCGTAGGCCAACGAGCGTTGCGGATCGATCGCCTGCAACCACTCTGCGGCCTGCGCACAGATCGAGGCCAGTTGGGTGGTATCGAACAATGACAGGCAGCGTTCCAGGCCGGCGTCGTCTTCGCTGAGCAGCGAGGGCACCAGCTCCGTCTCCGCCACCGGCGACTCGGCGTGCGTGAGGGCTGCGACCAGCGGTGTCTCCTGCAAAGTGAAATGCGCTTCGCGCGCGAGCTCTTCGTCCTCTAGTTGCTGCGCGGCATAGGCGTCGTTGCCGATGCCGCTGCGCACGGCGTTCATAATAATGCCCAGCAGCTTGCCGATCGCCGCTTTAATATGCGACTGGTCGCCGGGCAGGGCGCAGGCGCGTTGATAACTGTGGTCAAGCTGCTCTTTGAGCTCGAGCACGGCCTCGCTCGGCGCATTGGCTTCGAGTGTCACGGCGCGCTGCACCAGGGCCTGGAAATCCTGGGTGAAACGATCCAGTTCCAGGCCATCGTGCAGGCGCGCCGTGGCCAGCGCCTCATTGCTGACTTGGCGCTCGGCGAGCGGGAACAGCGGATTGTCTTTTTTGCGCAGTAAGTGGGCTTCCCGCACGCCGGGGCGATAATCTGTCATGCCGGTATCCTGAATCGCAGAAATCTGTAGCCACTAAGGTACTGGAAAACCCGGCGCTTAAACACTGACACAATGCGGGATTGTTTCGCCGCCCGGGGGACCGGCGGCGGCCGGGGGCCGGATTCAGTGGATCCAGCGGATTTCCCGGGCGGTCTGCGCGCCGACGGCGGCCGAGACCAGGGACTTCGGCATACTCGCCCGGTGCTCAGACAAAGGGATGCGCCCGCCCATGATTTCGGCCAGTCGTTGCGGATAGAGCGGCCGACGTTCCGGCTCGGCGTAACCCTGCGGGTAGAGCGGTTGATTGTTCTGGGGGTTGTATTTGTCGGTGGCGCCGACGGTGTGCAGCAGCTCGTGGGCGATTACCACGTTGTTGCGCGAGGCCATGGTCGGGCTGGCATACGCATTGACCACCCCGATCATGCCTTTCTGCAGCCCCAGCGAATGCTGCAAGCGGTCGTTGAGCTTCGGGTCGTGGTAAACGACGAACATGCGGATGTCCGGGCTGGGGCCGGCGTAGGTATCGTGACGATAGGCCCAATAGCGCAGTTTCAGGCTCCACAGCATGATCGCGGGGGTGGCGCCGCCGGCGGGCGGCATTGGTGGGCGGTCGCGCACCTGCGGGGCGGTACGCACGGTGACCGGCTCGTCTATATCGACCGCGTAGCGACGCGCCTCGCTGGCGAGAAACGCGCCGATGTCACGGAAATCCGCGCCACTGAGGCTGTCGATATAACGCTGCGTGGCCTGACTGCCATCGCCATTGACCGGATAGATGACCATCCATAGGCTCCGGTCCCAGGAGGTGGTGCGCCAATGGGTCAGCCAGGCGTTCATGGCCACCGCGAACAGGATCAGCAGTAACAGCAGAATCCGAACCTGTCTGAACAACCCTCCCGAGGCCATCTACTCTCCAGCGCCGCCTGTCCAGTGCTTAATCCTAGATATAGTGGTACGCCCGGCGAATACTTGAGAATCGGTTAAACTGTCGACATGTCCAAACCCCTGTTGTTATCCATTGTGGAAATCGGCGGCTACCCCGATTTTCGGCCGCTCTACGAGAAAGCCGGTTTTGAGGTGCTGGTCGAAACGCGGATGCGTAAGGCCATGACGACGATCAAGCGCCGAGCGCCGCGGGTGATTGTCGCTGAGTTCAATTTCCAGTCCGATTTCCGTGATCGTACCAGCTCGCTCGAATCGATGATGTCGGTGGTGGAACGCATTGCCGATACGAAGGTTGTGGTGTTTTATGAAACAGAGTACCGCCACCAGCTCGAGCGCCTGCTGGCGGTGCGCAGTTTTTACCGTACTTTCACCTTTCCGGTACCCGAAGAAGAACTGTTAAGCGCTGTCAGTGCCGTCAACGGCGCCTAGTGCGGCGCCGTGGCCTCGGCGGGGGGGGTGATCGAAGGTCCGCGCCGCACGGTTGCCGTGCCCGGAATATTGCTTACCGCCGAGCACCACCTCGAGGCGCAGCAGAATACCCGGTTTGGGCTTGAAGCTCTCATCGTTGCGCATGGCCAGTTGCGGGTTCATTTCATAGAACAGCCATTTGCGCAGGAAACTCTGACGATAACGGATACGCAGTACAGTGCTCTCCAGGCGCTGATGAGGGTGGGTCGTGAATAGGTTGGCCCACTGATACTCGATTGCTTTGCGGTGCGGCAGAGGCTGGATCACACTGCTGCGCAATTCATACCGGTAGCCGGGGTCCTCCTCACGCCAGCGGCCGTCGAAGGATTGGCGGAAAAACAGGTCGTCCCCGAACAGCCGCTCATAGTCGAGGCGCGTCCTGGATTCCCAGCCCCGGCTGGTGTACCAGCGGACCCCCTGGGTGAAACGCAGTTGGGCGTCGCGGTAGCTGAACGTGTGCCGGTAACGCGGGCCGGCAAACAGCTCGGCGCTGGATATTTTCACCCCGGCGGAAAGGCTTAAATTGCGTCGCTCCGAGGCTTTGGCGAAAAACTGGATGCCGGCCGAAGAACCGTCATTGTCACGCTCTTCGACGCTGTCCGGTATGGTGCTCAAGGAGCGGTTGGCATCGTCGTCGCCGCCGATAAATAGCTTCAGCTTCTGCTCGGTGCGCGGCACATCGAGCGACAGGTTGACGCGGGTTTTCAGTTTCGGGGTGTCGCCGTACTCAAGAAACACCGCCTGACCCAGGCGCAGTTTGCTGCTCGCATCCTCGGCGCTATAGCGCTCGTCGTCAAAAAACGAATCCACCCATTGCGCTGCGTGGTTGAGGTTTTGCGACAGCCGTCGCTGCATGATATCGGCGGTCGAAACGTGCGTGTCCGGTGCGGCGCTCGGCACGGGCTCGGCGGCCGCTACCACCGCGGGGAGGCACATGGCTACGACTAACAGGTTTTGCGCTGCTCTCAAGGAACCGTCCGGTCGCGTCCTGGCGGAGCCTGGGGCGACCGCGGCAGGTGTGAAAGTTATGTCTGCTATCAATACTATACTCGCACGTTAAAGGAAACCGGGTAGATCGCCGGGGTGGGGTTGATGCGGGTCAAGGTAACGGCGCGGGATTCGTACTATAGTAATAATGAGGCAGTCCCATCGGCGCCGAGAGCATACGGAGTGTTGGCGGTTTGTGGACGATCCATGGCGATTGCTGTGAGGGCACATACAGGCACGTCGCATAGCGGAAAGTCTACCAGAACGCGCACACCTGTGTGTCCTACAAACCCATTGCCAGGCCACGGTGCCTGAACACGGATGTCCGAAGGAGGACACGGTGATGGCGGAAAAAGTGACAGTGAAATTATTAGCGCAAGAACTCGACAGCCTGCGCCGGCAGTTGTCGAAACTGGAAACGCGTTTTGAACGTCGGCTGGAGAGCGTGCTGGAAAAGGCCAGCGAGAAATTACGAACGCG
>JASBSN010000007.1 GCA_030148915.1 Thiogranum sp. | reverse complement strand
TTTTTTTTAACTCGGATCCACCCACACCCGCCCGGCGCTGAGTTTTACCGGATAGGTGCGGATCGGCTCGTCGGCGGGCTCGACCAAAGGCGCGCCCGAGGCCAGATCGAAATAGCTGCCGTGCAGCGAGCATTTGATTTTGCGGCCCTGGATACAGCCCAGATACAGCGAGTAGTCCTCGTGACTGCACATTTCGTCGACCGCGTAGTAATCGCCCTCGGCGTTGCACAGCAGTAGTCGCCTGCCGCCGGCGTGGATTTTTTTCATCTCGCCCGGCGACAGTTCGTCGATATCAGCCACAGCTTCAAACGGCGCTTGCATCACAGTGGCCTATTTGACGCGTTCGGCGGCCGCCCCGGATGCCAGCACGGCGCGCACTTGGGCGGCCGCTGAAACCAGGTCGGGGTATTTGCCAACGTGCTGCAGAATCATCGCCGCACTGTACAGGAGCGAATCGTAGGTCGCGCCGGTTTCGCCTCTCAGGGCGGCCATGCCCGCGTCGGCCGCAGCCTGCGCGGCAGCCGCCACGTTCACGCTGAGCGCGATGTCGTCGCCGGGCTGTTCGGCCTCGGGCAGGTCTTCGGGCAGGGGTACGGCACGCACCTCCTGGCGGATACCGATAGCACCGGGATCGATTTCCACCGGCTGTTCTTCACCTTTGTCGTGGTAGGCGAAGTATTTGCCCGCCTGGCGCAGCGAGGGGATTACGCCACCTTCCGTCCCGCGCACCAGCAGCGCCGAGTCGAAACCGACATGGCGCGCCAGCATGGCGTAGACCGGCGGGTAGGGCTTGTGCACATAACCGGTGACAAAATGAGTCTTCTGTCGGCCGCTGATAGGTTTGGCCAGCACCTCCACCGTGGTCAGTACCGGACGCTTGATCATTTTCTGGCGCAGCGCCACGAGGTCGTGCAGCCGCGGACAGAACTGTGCCTGGTCGACGTAGCTCCAGCCGAGCGCCGGGTCGGCCAGGCGCGCGGCGGCTTCCTGCGTCGACAGGTCGACCGGCGCACCGGCGGCGGCCAGCACGTGACGGTGGGTGATGCCGAACTTCGGGCCCACCGAGTCCAGCCCGTGGGAGACGGTGGGCACGCCGCAGGCGGCCAGCAGCGGTGGCAGGAAGGGCGAGGCGGGCAGGGTACGATTGTAGCCGTCGTAGGGGTCGGCCAGATCGACCACTTCGTCGACTTCGGCGGTGACGCTCAGGGTGTAGTCGCGAATCGCGTCCAGCACGCCGCGGTTTTCCTCGGCGGTTTCGCGCTTCATGCGCAGGGCGATAAAGAAGATTGCGGCACGTACCGGGTCGACCTGGTTTTCGAAAATCGCCGCGGTGCCCTGGCGGGCTTCCTCCTCGGAGATGTCTTTGGACAGTTCCGGGCCGGTGGCGATGCGCTGGATGATCGAACGCATGGTGACCTGCGGCTCGGGGTCTGCGGCGGCGGTGCTCATAAGCGTCTCCTGATATTAGCTGTGAGGAGTATAAATAGTGGCCGCGATCTTTCAACAAAATCCGCCGTAAACCGGGGGTTTGGCGACCACTCGGCGGGGAAATATTTGCTTTTCCGGCCCCGTGTCGCTAGGCTACGCGGCTATTTTAAAGGGTACGCAGGAGGCAGGCATGCGGCAAATACTGGTGGCAGGGAACTGGAAGCTGAATGGCTCCCGGGACAGTATTGAACAACTGATTTCCGGCATCACCGCCGGTGTCGAGAACACCGGTGATACGCAGATCGCAGTGTGCCCGCCTTTCGTTTATATTCCCCTGGTGGCCGAGCGCCTGGCAGGCAGCAAGGTGGCCTGGGGCAGTCAGGATATCAGCGACCAGAGCGCGGGTGCTTTCACCGGCGAAGTGGCCGGCGCAATGCTCAACGATTTCAACTGCAAGTATGCGATTGTCGGTCACTCGGAGCGGCGCAGCCTGTACGCCGAGGACGACGATTTCACCGCGCGCAAGTTCGCCGCGGCGCGCAAGGCCGGTCTGATTCCGATCCTGTGCGTAGGCGAAACGCTCCAAGAGCGCGAGCAGGGGGTCACCGAAGCGGTGGTGGCCCGCCAGCTCGATGCGGTCATTAATCTGGAGGGCGTCGCGGCGCTGGGCGAGGCGGTGATCGCCTATGAACCCGTGTGGGCCATCGGCACCGGCAAGACCGCCTCGCCGCAACAGGCGCAGGACGTGCATGCGTTTATCCGCGGCAAGCTCGCCGGTCTCAACGTCGGGGTTGCTGACAAAGTGCAGATTCTTTACGGCGGCAGCGTCAAGGGCGCCAACGCGGCCGAATTGTTCGCCAAGGCCGATATCGACGGCGGTCTGATTGGCGGCGCGTCGCTGGACGCCGCTGAGTTTCTCGCCATTTGCAGCGCCGGCGCCTGAGGTTAACGGACACATTTCATGTTTACTGCTTTATTGATCTTCCAGGTGGTGCTCGGGTTGTCCATTATCGCCCTGGTGTTACTGCAACAGGGTAAGGGCGCCGACATGGGTGCGGCGTTCGGTGCGGGCGCCTCGGGGACGGTCTTCGGCGCCCGCGGCGGCGGTTCATTTTTCACTCGCGCTACGGCGGTACTGGCGGCGCTGTTTTTTATCAACAGCGTGCTGCTGTCCTCGCCCCTGGTGCTCGGCGAGCGGCACCCCAACGCCAGCGTCACCGATTCGGTGGTTACCATGCCGCTGCCGGGTACATCGGCCGATAGCACCGACAAACCGCCCGAGACGATTGATCTGCCGCCGGCCGATCTGCCGGAGTTGGATCGCGGTCAGAACGCGGTCGATACGCCGCCCGCCGAGACGTCCGCGCCGTCAACACCGGCCGCTGCTTTGCCCGGCGGCGCGGACAAGAAGCCGGAGTAAGACAAGATTGCCGACGTGGTGGAATTGGTAGACACGCTATCTTGAGGGGGTAGTGGCGAAAGCTGTGCCGGTTCGACTCCGGCCGTCGGCACCATTTTATATACAGGAACCAGGGCGCCTACGCAGGTGTCGTACTTGTCCGATTGACAATCCAGAATGGCTGCGGGTAACGTAACCCGCATGCAGTCCGTCAACCAAAGGATAAGGAACATGAACGGTCGCCTACACTTTTATGACTACCATCCGGCGGTAGCCGATATCAGAGACGAAGTTCTGGCCGGGCTTGCCCGGGATCCAAAGCAGGTCGCGCCCAAGTATTTTTACGATCAGCGTGGCTCTGAGTTGTTCGATGCTATCACCGAGTTGCCCGAATATTACCCCACCCGTACCGAAGTCGATATTCTCGAAAGCAACGGTGCGCAGATCGCCGAGTTCCTCGGCAATGATTGCATGCTCGTGGAGCTGGGCAGCGGCAGCAGTCGCAAAATCCGTGTCTTGCTCGACGCCCTGCAACCGGCCGCCTATGTTCCCCTGGACATCTCCCGCAGTCATTTGCTCGATGCGGCGACCTTGCTGGCCCGGGATTATCCGCAGCTCGAGGTGCACGCCGCCTGTACCGACTACAGCAGCGATTTCGAATTGCCTGATCTGCCCGAGCATCTGCCCAGGGCGGCGTTCTTTCCGGGTTCCAGTATCGGCAACTTCGAGCCCGAGGAGGCCGCGGCGCTGTTGAAACGCGTCGGCCGCCATCTCGGCGAAGGCGGTAAGCTGCTGATAGGCGTGGATCTGAAAAAAGACACGGCCAGACTGAACGCCGCGTATAACGACGCCCGGCAGTTGACCGCGGCGTTCAATCTCAATCTGCTCGAGCGTATCAACCGCGAGCTGGAGGCGGATTTTCGTCTCGATCATTTCGAACATCTGGCGTTTTTCAACGAACAGATGGGGCGCATCGAGATGCACCTGCGCAGCACCCGCGATCAGCAGGTCAATGTCGCCGGTCAGCCGATCCGCTTTGCCGCCGGCGAATCAATGCACACCGAGAGCTCCTACAAATACAGTGTTGAGGAATTCCAGGCCTTGGCGGCCGGCAGCGGCTTCGAGATCGAACAGGTGTGGACCGACGACGACCAGTTGTTCAGCGTCCATTGTCTGCGCTACAGCGGGCGTCTGAACGGCGAGACTCTTCCGCTTCGCGTTACCGCTTAGCAAGAGTGGCGCGCCAGCGCGGCGGGCCCTCGTCAGCCGGCGTGCGATTGACACAGCCTGCGAAGATTTTCAGAAACTTATTCCGTCATTCTGGCGTATGCCAGAATCCAGGGGTTTCAATAACCTGGATACCGGCCTGCGCCGGTATGGCGAATTGATCAGAGCTTCCTTAATGCTGCTTATAGCTGAAGAAATTTCAGCTATAAGTAGTTCTTCCAAAAATTCAGGAGCCCCTTCCTTCCGGGGCCCGCTTACCATGGTAGCTATAGGAGCCTATATTTGGTATTGCAATAGGGTATATATGTTGCTCTGCTGCTAATTAAAACTCACCGCTTTCGTTGTACGCGCATACCCAACCAAGCCAAAAATCCCATTATCAACAACCAGTCTGCCCGCTGCCAGGGATCCTGGGGTGTAGCGGCAAGCGTACAGCCATCGTTTTCAGATATCTGCGTACGTGTCTTAGGCGCCGAAGCAAGAACCACACTTCCAGGGTCAACGACTTGCTGGTTCTGGACACCGTCGTCGTCATTCGGACCACCATCTGCAATAGTTATCTCCAGACAGGAATCACCCGGCGTCAAATCAGCGGTGTATGAAGCATCACCCGTGTCCGGGCAGGTGGTGCCAACCGGTTTTGACGTTTTAACTTGATCTCCGGTCGAGGTATCAAAAGGCACCCAGGTGGCCGTAGCAGTATCCAGCTTCCAGACTGAAATTACTTGGTCAACTGTTGCCGGCGAGGGAATTCCTGAACCCAGCGGAATAACGACATTGGCAGAATCCCCTGCGGCAGCGAGCCCTGTCACTGCCCAATCCCAACAGCCCCCCACACAATCCTGCTCGGCTCCTGGCAAAGGATAGCCTACGCCTGCCAAATCGGCGCCGGTCAATCCTGCAATTTTTGTAAATGTATTCGGCGCCAGAGTAAGACCAGGATCGGTTTTCGGCAGATTACCTACCAACGCAACGGTACCGGAGCCTGTGAATGTCCATGTACCAATTTGTCCGTTGAATGGTCCACCCACGATCAGGGACTGCCATGTCATACTATAATCAAACGTATTCCCAACAACATTACTTACTCGGCTCGTATAAGCATGCTCAAACGACTCTCCGGGATAAGCAACCCCGTCGCCCGTGGTTCCACCTTGATTGAAATCAATGCCGTTCCAGTTTGCGTATAACGAATTAATATCGACCGTAATAGAGTCGCCATCGGCTATGGTCGCGGATCCGCCTCCTACTGTGCCACTAACCGGCGTGTGTGGCTGAGTGTCACAACCATCTACAACCTGAGGATCGCAAACAGCATTGAACGTGTTGACGAGCGGGTCGCCAAAAGGAAAAGAAACCACCGAAGAGGGATCCGGGACAGCGCCATTCTGAGTATTTTGTCCTTGGTTGACGTCCCATCCGATCGGAGTGGGGAAATCAGCAATCAGATCATAAGGCCCTGTAAATGTGAAAGCGACTGGACCTAGGGGCGTAAAAAACCCCATTCTGAATTCGCCGCCGGTCACGACCAAAGACGTAATAGGCGCGGCGTGAAGATTTGCCATCAGCAGGCAGCTCAAGGCGAACCCGTAAGTTAATAGCCTGCTTGGCTGACTCAGCATTCGTTTAATTATTTTCATCTCGATTCCTCCAGACGGCATCTTTACCGCCAAGAAAATAAATTTATCTATCTAGTTATCTTGAATCATTGCCTATCAAAAGTGGTAGGCGTAACTGGCCTCCAATGCATACTGATACATTGAAATGCGAATGTTATCGCCGGAAAAGTTATCAAACGCTACTTGTTGATTTTTGAATGCCCACATCCCAGCGAAAGACCACTGCGAATTTCTGCTGGAATTATAGGTAAAACCGGCCGTTACATGCCGCTCGACGGTTGCTGGTGCCATAGTGTTGAAAAGCAACTGATCGTTCGGAATAGGGCTTTTTGCGTAATTGTACCCCGCACGCAACGTCCATTTCCTGTTCATATCATAGCTTGCCCCAAGTTTGTAAACCTTCATGTCATCCCAGCCAAACCCCAATCCATCTGCCGCACCGAGCAACCGATTGGGCGGGGGAAGCGGCAAAAATTGTGTTGGACCAGGGTTACTGATAGCCTTGACATCAGAATAGTTTATGTACTGGAAATCGCCCGTCACGGTCAATTTCTTCAGCGGCTTCACCGCGATACCGACCGCATATACCGCCGGCATATCGAACTTACCGTTCTGTGCAAACAGCCCTTCGTATTTCCGAAACTTGGTCATATAGACTTTGGTACTGGCGGCCGCCCCGATTGTCAGTCTGTTCTTGAAGAATTTACTCGACCAACCGATACGTGCACCTGCCCCGTAGCCGAAGTCATTGCCGTTATTGCTGACCTTATCAGGCTGGGAGGAAAAACCCGCATCTGCGAACGCGGTGGCGCCGTAGGCACGGAAAGACTGTATCCCGATCAAAAGACTGACGCCCAATGTGTGATGTCTCGCCAATTTGTACGAGACTGAGGGGCTCATCACCATCTGCATCAGGTTCACACCCAGTGTCGGCGGCGGGCTGCCGGAGAAATCAAAAAAATTCTCATTGTAACGAGTATTACCCCCGCCGGAGCCTACTGCCGCAAATCCAATGGACATCTTTCTATTAAATTTATAGATGCCGCCCATATTCGGAATTAAAAATAAATTCGATGCGCTTGAAATGCTCTCTCGACCAGAAAAACCGGGCGTCCAGGCACTCCGTCTTGGACTAAACAGCATAGCGCCGACGTCAACTCGAGTGTTCTCGTCTGCGATGCCGGCGGGATTGACTGCGGCCGCTAAACTATCTTGTGCGTAGGCGACTCCGGCACCACCCATCGCCCTGGATTTGGCCCCGTATCCAATTAATAGCGAACCGTTTGTCGCCGATGAGACGCCGGGAAATAGGAGCAACGGCAAGAGCACAGAAACCCTTGCATATAACATGGCTTTAATTTTCATTAAAATGGCATCCTCCAACGCTGAATTATTTGATTATTGCCTTTGCATAATTCTTTATGCGATATTATTATTTTTCCTTATAAGTAATAACTTATAAAAAATAAAGCCTGTAAAGTCTATATTGTATTATGGCTTCCGGTCAAGACTCACCAAGGCTAAAGGTGGCGGAAAATGCTAGATTTAAGCTGCACTTGTGCGCCTGACTTACCTTCACCTAGGCAGGGCAAGCGTAATAAGCAAAAACCAGTCTCGGTCGCTCGGGGTCCATATTTTTCTTACGATATTG
The DNA here is from genome assembly GCA_030148915.1 of Thiogranum sp. Classification (GTDB taxonomy): domain Bacteria; phylum Pseudomonadota; class Gammaproteobacteria; order DSM-19610; family DSM-19610; genus Thiogranum. The sequence goes on along the minus strand of JASBSN010000007.1, from coordinate 11,202 downwards.
GCTGCGCCTACTTTCAACTATTTACCGTACCACCACTTTGGTAACCTAAGCATATGGAAAAACTCAACCTCGGGTGCGGTCTGAACCTGCTGCCCGGATATACCAACGTTGATAAGTTCGGCACTCCTGATATGTTATGCGATTTAGAAGCCTTTCCGTGGCCGTGGCCAGATAACAGCGTAGATGAAATTATACTCCATCACGTGTTAGAACATCTGGGGCAAACTGTCGATAATTACCTATCGATCATCAAAGAAATGTATCGCATCTGCAAACCCTCTACCGAGGTGCATATTACCGTTCCCCACCCCTGGCATGACGATTTTATTAACGATCCAACCCACGTAAGGCCGATCACCCCGGACAATATGAGCCTTTTCTCCAAAAAACTAAACCGCTTATGGGCTGAAAACGGTGCAGCCAATTCCCCGTTAGGGGTTTACCTCAATGTTGATTTTGAGATCAAACACGTGGATTTTGCTCTCGATGAACCTTGGGCATCGCGAGTACAATCGGGGGAATTACCCGAGCATGAGTTACCGCAGGTCGCACGGCGATACAACAATGTTATCAAACAGACTAAAATTACACTTGTAGCCGTAAAATAGCGACTCCAGGCGATCACAGCCAAGCAGAACCTATTTACACAACACTTGCAACCTCTTCTGCAAAGGGTGCCACTGGCTCTGGAATGACACAGTACTCAGGCAGGAGACTTCTACCATCAAACAGAACCCGTGGGGATAACGCAACCCTAAAAGACACGTTGGCACGGTGCAAAAAGCACCCGAGAGACGCCGATGCCTGGATCCTCCTGAGCACACTCTACGGACAGGCCGGTCGGTTTGCAGATGCTATAGGAGCCGCCAAAAAAGGCTTAATGTTCCGCCCGAACGACTTGGATGCTCTTACCAATCTAGCCAATGCGCTTGCAGCTCTTGGTCGGTTTGAATCTGCACTGGAATACTATAGGTCGGCTTTGGAAATTGCACCTGACAATCCCGCCGTCCTGACCAATCTAGCGATCGCTTATCTGCACAACGGTAATCGAAAGGAAAGCATTCATCAGTTACAGCTCACTATTCAGCATCAGCCCGATTTCGCAAATGCACACTTCCATCTAGCCAACATATATTTTTCGCAGAACGATTTTGAACTGGCCGAAAAACACTACAGAAATGCGATCACCCTCCAAGCACGGAATATCGCTTATCTGCTCAAGCTCGGGATATGCCTCACCAGCCAGGAGAAATTTTCTGAAGCCGAGCACCACCTAGTCGCCGCTCTAAAACTAGAGCCACATAATATTGAGGCGCTATATACACTGGGATACATCTATATGGGTCGAGGAGAGACAGCTTCCGCTGTCAACCATTTAAGGCAGGCCAAAAAACTCACTCCCAACGATCCGAAGATCTTGTGCACACTTGCGCAAGCATTAACATATCTCCCGGAACTGGAAGGCTCCTTAAAACTGTTCGAAACGGTGCTCAAGTCACACCCCTATCATCCGAACGCGATGGAAGGAAAGGCCACGGTATTACATCGACTTGGCCGCGATAAAGAATGTTACGCTATATTGCGCTCTTTGATCGACAACAATGCCCTGTCGCCCAGTAGCGCACAGACTTACAGTCAGATTTGCAATAAATTTGGTGACTGCAGAGAATCCAAGTCGCTTCTCAAAAAAATGGTAGCGGATAAGACGCTACATCGTCAGCAGACCCTTACTGCTCATTTTGCTCTCGGACACTTATACGACAGAGAACAAAATTATGAGAGCGCATTTTTTCATATCGAGAAAGCTAATCAGCTGCTGAACTACCGCTACGATATCGACGGGGATCGACAGCTCGTGGAAGATCTGATCGGGACTTTCAGCGAGGAGGCTTTTGCTGAGCTACCCCGGTCCACCAATCCCTCAGCAAAACCCATCTTTATCGTCGGGATGCCACGCTCCGGCACCACGCTCCTGGAACAGATTATTTCCTGCCATCCAGGGGTTCACGCTGGTGGAGAAATGACGCATATTGAATCGTACATAAACAAACTCCGCGTTAGCGACTCATATCCCAAGGGTTGCCCGACGCTCAATAGCGATATAATCGAGGGCCTTGCAAAACATTATCTTTCAGTGATAACACGACTTACTTCTCGGAACACGCGCGTGACAGACAAAATGCCGGCAAATTTCAGACATATTCCATTTATACATCTAGCCTTTCCCAAAGCTGCTATTATCCACTGTACCAGAAACCCTTATGACACATGCCTTTCAAATTTCTTTCAGCACTTCAGCAGCAGTTACCCATGGAGTACACGCCTTGAAGACATTGAACAATACTATATTCTCTATCGCAAATGCATGAAGCATTGGTCGGAAGTGCTGAAGATCCCTATGCTCAGCGTTTGTTATGAAGACTTGGTCGCTAATCAGCGTCAGGTTACCGCAGACGTCCTGAATTTCTTAGGCCTGAAGTGGAATGATAGTTGCCTGAAATTTTACCGATCCAAGCGTGCAGTAGCCACGGCCAGCGTCGACCAAGTGAAGGAGCCGATGTATTCAAGATCCGTTGGGCGCTGGATTCATTACAAACCACACTTGGAACGTCTCGGACTGTCGGAAGATCATCAATGACCAAAACGATTCCATCTAAAACTATCCGCGATGCCGGGATGAATGGCGACCCGGAACAGGCAATCAGCGAGGTGCTCGCGCGCTGTAAGACGAATCCGGAAAACGGTGATGGGTGGGTTCTTCTAAGCACACTGTATGGGCAAGCCGGTCAGTTTTCTGACGCAATCGCTGCTGCGGAGACAGCCGTTAACCTATTGCCGGAAAATATCGATGCCCACACGAATCTTGCCAATGCGCTTGCTGCGGAAGGGAAACCAGAGCGCGCCCTCAAACACTACGAGGCGGCTCTGAGGATATCCCCCGGCAATCCGGCGATTCTGACGAATTTTGCAATCGCACATCTGCGCGCCGGCAAGACAGAAGATGGTATAAGCCTGCTTCGGGATATTGTTAGCAAGCATCCGAGGTTTGTGGCCGCGCATTTTCAATTAGCCAACTTCTTTTTTGCTCTACATGACTTCAAGGAGGCCGAAGAATTCTACAGAAACGTCATAGCAATTCAGCCGGATCATCACTGCGCGCTCAGCCAGCTTGGGCTTTGCCTGGCAAATTCCGGCAGGCACGACAGTGCTGAAACCTGCCTCAGGCGAGCCACAAGTCTCAGCCCGCAGAACACTGACTACCTGCTCCAACTCGGGGCGATCTGCCTTGAGCGGGGGAACATTCCTGGGGGAATTCACTTTCTGCAACATGCCTACAACGCATCCCCTGATCAGCCGGAAACCTGCTGCGCACTGGCCGATGCGCTGGTCGCCGCTGCAAGATTGGAGGAAGCACTTGGCCTTTATCGGCGTGCACGCACCTTCTCACCGCACTACGCAAAGGCAAGTGAGGGAGAGGCCGGCATTCTGGTTAGGCTTAATCAAACGGATGAAGCCTATCTTATCCTGCGAAGCCTTATACAAAGCGAGTCGCTTGGCGTAAGCGGCGCAAGATTATATGCCCGCATCTGCCTGCGGAAAGGCGACTGCGCGGAAGCTTCCCATATACTAAGTACATTTACCGATGATCCCGGGGGACTTCCTCACGACAAAATAGTGGCTCACTTTGCGTTAGGCGATTTATACGACAAACTTGAACGCTACGATGAAGCTTTTTTGCACTACAATGCCGGAAATCAGATGCAAAATTATGTCTACAACCGTGAGGCCGACAAGCGTTACGTCGAGGACATGTTACACACCTTTTCTCCAGCTAGTTATAAAAAACTGCCACGCAGCGGCGTCAAGACACGCAGACCCGTATTCATTCTGGGAATGCCTCGCTCGGGAACCACATTGCTGGAGCAAATGCTCGCAAACCATCCCGACATAGCGGGAGCAGGTGAACTCGAGAATATCGACTTATTTACAAAAGAGTTACAAAACTCTTCAGGCTACCCCACATCTCTCGCCGGTCTCAACAAATCGACTGTGGAGAAACTGAGCAAAAGTTATCTGAAAAAGCTCGATTCGATTTCACCTAACTCAATGCGAGTGACTGACAAAATGCCAGCAAACTTCAGACATATACCGTTAATCCGCCTTCTGTTTCCTAAAGCCTATATTATACATTGCACGCGTGACCCGCTTGACACATGCCTTTCCAATTATTTCCAGCGCTTCAATGCATCACAGGCCTGGGCGACTAGACTGACCGATATCGCTTTTTATTACAGACTATACCGGAAGTGCATGAACTACTGGAGCGGCGCACTTAGAATTGAGTTCATGGAAGTGAATTACGAACAGCTCGTCACCAGCCAGGAAGCAACTGTCAGAGCTATTTTGGATTACATCGGGGTGTCTTGGAACGAAAGCTGCCTGGACTTTTACAATTCAACCAGGGCGGTAGCAACTGCAAGTGTTGATCAAGTCCGGCAACCACTTTACACCAACTCCATAAAGCGATGGAATCATTATGCAAAACACCTCCAAGTCCCTGGCTTGGTCGAGCTGATGTCAGACGAAACCGAGCCACCAGTATATAATATCTTTAAGCCTATCCCCAGCCAATAGCTATATCTTCATATACTCGATGCGAACAGACTGTTCTTGAGAAAATTTTGTCACGGACGCTTACGTTAATTAAGCGCTTACATTTCAATACCCAGCGAAGCACTACTTTGGTATCTTCAGCGACGAAGGCCTTGCAGATGATAGAAAGCATAAAATTCACTCAGGGAAATACTGCAAAGTTAATGGCAGCGTAATGGGGTTACCATCGATGTCATAAACGGCTGCGCTTTTGATAGAAAAATTCGGCGAGCCCGCAAGTCCAAAGGGATGCACGAGGAAGACTTGAAGATAAGACCTCTCCAGGCCTTGAGGCGCTATCACATACAAATATACTTGCTTGCCATCCTGACGCCAATAAACCATACGTTGTGTCTTTCCGAAGGGTCCAGAACTTGAAGCGGTCCCGCGAACTGTAGCCTCCGGCACGTAAATATTGACATCATTCGGATCAAGCACTGACTCATCGAAGTCTATGACCGCTGACAAAGCGCCGATTTTTTCGGAACCATTACCTAAAATAAGCTTGGCGTGTGGCGCAGGCTCTAGATCGGCGAAATTGGCTTCCACAGATCCATAGAAAGGATCCTGTCGTGATAGGGTATCTGAGTTTCCAACACCAGCGGCTATAGTCATCCCGATTGAAATCGGGTCTTCTACTAAGGAGCTGTTATCATCCACATTCGTTGAAATCGTCAGTTTGGCCGGCCCCTCAACTGCAGAAGGGGGGATATCGATAATCATTATTGTCTGTACCGGCTCATGACCCTTGGACCAGGAGATGACGCTTTGCAGGTAATCCGCATAGTGTAACCCTCGAGCGAGCCCATCAGGACGGACATTAAAAACAGAACGCACCTTGTTCAGCGCGTTCAAGTCCCATACTTGCGACGATGCGTCGGTCAGGGTAACCGAAATCGTACTCTTACGTGCCTTTTCTGTGCCCCCGACCATTACAGCCAAGGTATCTCCCGCCCTGGCCTTAAAAGGAAACATGTTTACCGAGGTACACGCACTGAGCATCCAGCACACCAGGAACAAAAACGCGGAATATCTGCCTTTAGTTGAATAGATAGCCACCCCTGCCAACTCCTTTATAATTATTTAGCAACTCAATCTACAATTAAATATGAGCCTATATCAACAGTCGTCTGTGGTTTGCCATTTTCGTGAGAAGCTTCAAGCCCTGAAAATCCTGTCAAAATAAGCAATTACACCCTCCTTTTCGGAACTTTCCTTATAGCAGTCCAAGGTTTCTTCAAAGCCTCGCTCAAAGCGTTTCAAGTCGAACTCATTTTTTTCGTATTCATTTACCACCCTGGCCAGTTCTTCTCCAAGGCCGACCACATCCCCCGAATCAACCCATAGCCCATTGTATTCATTAGCGTATTCTGAACTCCCATAACTGCACATACCTACAGGAACGGTTTTACACGCCATGGCTTCCAATGGCGCTGTCGGGACACCGCTGATATCGTCGCTGAACACATAAAATGCTGAATTCCTGATTTTCATTGCAAACTGCTGGCGGGTAAGCCCCTCCAGCTTCTGGAATACGTACTGGTTTAAATGAGGATTCCGCAGTCGGAAAATTTTTATTGCCTGCAGGATTCTGAATTCCATGCAACCATCCCGGCAAGTATAAGTGATCAGTTTCTGTTTTTTTGATGGCGGACTGAACAACCTCCTGTCTATTGAATATCTGACCACGGATATATCCATTTCCGGCATGAATCGGTGAACAAACCGACGGATATTTTCTCCCACTGTAAGCACGTTGTGGATACCAAAACCAGACCATGTAACCCCGTCGGCCAGCCCAGGGAGAATATACGACCAGCTTTGGGCCAATACCACTTTCTTACAACCAGAAGCGGCAGCAGAGCGCATTACATCAGGCATCCCCTCGGGAATGACCAGAACATCTGATTTTTCTAAACTCAAGCCCTCGATAAGCGTCAGCCTGTTCCCTTTATCGGTTCTATAGGTTCCTCGGCCGAGGGCCACATAGTTCAAATGGTTGACCGGAAAATCCAGCCACTCCAAATTAATTTCACGTACGATTTTCTCATCCGTTGTTGCCCCTGGATTCAAAAATGGAGGATTATAAAGAATGTGCACGCTGTATCCGCCTGTGCGCAGGATAGAGGCGAACTTTAACAGGACAGCTATTCCACCACTGGGCTGCGGGGAAAAAGGGCAAAAAAAGTAGATCCTATGCATAAAGTGAAGCCATTGAATAATCAGATCATCTAAATTACAGGAACTCCGTGACTAGCTGGCCTAGATGTCTCCTGTAGTGCTTCCATTTACCGACAGACCCAGTATACAAGGGCTGCCTGACCTGATCATAACTTGCCGTTCGTACAACGCGATCTGTTTCATGGAAACGGAGACACCTTTCGTTCCAATCGAGCCCTAGATAATCGAGCATACGTTGCGTTTGCTCTTGCAACCCTGAAACCAAATCTTCATATTGAACATCAAGTATTTTAATGTCCAGCACCGAATGCCAATGTCGCATTAAGCGCTCATACTCACGGTAGTATAAAGATAGATTCTCTTGAGAATATGCAAAAGGCAAATCGCCAATGAAGTTCCTGAATAGGCAGGATAAACAAGTATCCACGGGATTTCGCTGACAGTGTATGACGTGCGCATCAGGAAACAGCAGCTGAATCATCCCGAGATACAGAAAGTTTTGCGGCATTTTGTCAGTCACCAACAAAGCGGAACCGGACAAACCGCCAAGCACTGAGAGATAATTATCGGCGTAATAATTCAGCGTGTCTTGATCCAACTGACTTATCCACTCTGGGTAAGAGGCCTGACAGGCAGCAGAAAAGTTGGCTATCATCATTCCGATGTCCGACAGCTCACCTGCACCATAAACATCCGGATGACTAGCGAGTATCTGTTCTACGAGGCTTGTTCCGGATCGCGGCATGCCCACAATGAATACCGGGCGCTCAGATTTAACTGTTGCACGCGGCAATCGCGCGAGAGTGGCCTTATCAAAGCGGTTGATAAGGCTTGTAATGAACGCACGGTGCGCAGCGGGATCAAATTTTACTGACTTTTCATCATTCGCCAGCTCGATGTGCCTGAAGGCGGCATCATACTGCCCCAGATCGTCACATAATTGTCCGGCCCGGAAATTGAGTTCTATGCGCTCAAATGCGGTTATGGTCCTGGCCCTGAGTATGTCCTCGATAATTCTCAATGCTTGCTCGTGATGATTGAAATGCCGCGCGAGATTGGAGTATGAAAGCGCCAGTTGACTATCAACATTTTTATCCTGTAGTAGATATGGATTTAGAAGCGATAGCGCCTGGGTATAATTTTTCAGTCGCTCATATGCGTTTGCCTCGCCCGCAACTGCGGCCAGATCTGTGGGATCAAGCGAACGGGCACGCTGATAGCTTGCTATAGACTCAGGGACGTTGCCCTGCGCCAACAGGATATTACCCAGCTCTACATAACCTCTTGAGGCTTCCGGCGCCCCCTTTAATGCGTTTTTACAGATTCTCGCCGCTTCGGAGAAATCACCTTTTAATCTCAAGATCGAGGTCAATGCCCACTGATACTCAAACGCGGCCGGCTCGATTTCCATCGCTTTACGGAAACAGGACTCAGCCTCATTCAGCTCCAGCAGAATACCATGTATATCACCGAGCCCCGCCCAAGCATCATGTCTCATAGCATCAACTTTGATGGCTTGATTATAACTCCGTACAGAATTACCGTAATCGGCTTTTTCTTTTAAGGTGCGCGCTAGATTGATCAGAGCGTCACAGTTATTGGTATCGACCACCAGCGCCCGACGACTCCAATGCTCTGCAGCGTCATAATTTCCCAACTGCCCGTAAAGCGCGCTGAGCAGCGTCATAGCCTGTCCATGGCCTCCGTTCAGTTCCAGTAATTTCTCAAGGCAGGCAGCGGCTTCACCGAGCTCCTCCCCCTGTATATGGACCTCAGCCAAACGCCACCACGCCTCTTCATTATTGGGGTCAATTCGTACAAGGTTCTGGCATGCGAGTAGCAGTGATGCGTTATCTTCTGTTTGCTGCGCCACCATCTGCATCAGGATCCATGCGTCCTCAAAATCCCGGTCAATATCTACAGCGGCTCGAGCTTTATCCATCCCTTCCGCGATCCGCCCCATAGAACACAGGAGTCTGCTTTCGATTAAGTACGCCTCGACACATTCTGGATCCAGGCAAAGCACTTGCGCGGCGTTACCCAGTGCAGCAGTAATCTTGCCCATTTCTCCTTGTACGGCAGCCAGCATCAATCTTGCATCGATATCCGATGCATTCTCGTCACATAGCCGCTGAAGCAGGTCCGCCGCCTCTTCAAGACGCCGGTGACTCAGCAGACGATCAATCTCATAACGCGACTCTTCTTCAGACACAAGCTCTCTCGCAGGAAATGTGGCGCACGTCTATTAATTCGTACGCTCAATTCATCCATGTATTGAACGCGATAGTCACCCTTTCGGAATCGGTATTATTTGGCTCGACTCTGTGTAGCAGCCAGCTAGGGAACAGAAGAAGCAGTCCTGGTTTTGGCTTGTAGATGACTTCCGGAGCGGTGTACGCGGAGACCTCCTTCACCGGCGGTCTCATCGCATCCAACTGCACTCTGGGATCATAGAAAATGATGTTACCGGACCGCTCCGGAACAGAAACATAGTACACGCCACTTAAAAAAGAATTAGGATGACAGTGCGCGACGTTGAACCCTCCTTGCGGATTAACATTGATCCAGCACTGTGTGATGATAGGGCGAACCTCATCCTGTAATTTTAAAAACCGACATACTGAGTACATGGCGTCAGTCATTTTTTGACAGATAGGAATAAAAACCGGCGCGTTGTGCACATTCTTGGCGCTCTGCCAACCTTGTTTATTTGAGATCGCGGTGCCTACAGGGTCTTCTTCTCTCAATGTATGAATAACCGTCAACAGATTTTCATTAAACTGACGGTGGCCATCCAGTTCCGCATGCCATATGGGTGTAGGAAAATAGTCACTACGCGACAATTGAGTCATAGTTCATTCCCTTATTTAGTCACATCTATAAATGAACCGCCCCGGCTTTCGCGGAGGCTGTTTGGTTTAAGTCAGGCGGCTATTGCATCCTGACTGGCGAATTGCCGGTAGTAGTTTGCCTCAGCTTCCGCTGGAGGAATATACCCCAGGGGTTCCATCAACCGCTGGTGGTTGAACCAGGACACCCATTCCAGGGTGGCCAGCTCGACGGATTCACGGGATTTCCAGGGGCCACGCCGATGGATCACCTCCGCCTTGTACAGACCGTTGATGGTTTCGGCCAGGGCGTTGTCGTAGCTGTCGCCCTTGCTGCCCACCGACGGTTCTATGCCTGCCTCGGCCAGGCGCTCCGTGTAGCGGATGGAGACATACTGCGAGCCTCGGTCCGAGTGGTGAACCAGTCCATCCGAGTTCGCGGGTTGACGGGCATAGAGCGCTTGCTCCAGGGCATCAAGGACAAAGTCCGTGGCCATGGTGCGGCTGACCCGCCAGCCGACGATACGCCGGGCAAACACATCGATGACGAAGGCCACGTACAGCCAGCCCTGCCAGGTCGACACATACGTGAAGTCGGACACCCAGAGCTGGTTGGGACGCTCAGCCGTGAACTGCCGATTGACCCGGTCCAGCGGACAAGGCACCGAGCGGTCCGGTACGGTGGTGCGAACCGTCTTGCCGCGACGGGCACCCTGCAAGCCCAGGCGACTCATGAGCCGCTCCACGGTACAGCGCGCCACGGGAATGCCTTCGCGGTTCATCTGCTTCCAGACCTTGTCGGCGCCATAGACTTGGAGGTTGGTCTCCCAGACCCGCTCAATGTGCGGAATCAACATGTCATCCCGCTTGGCCCGCGCACTGCGCAGTTCAGGGTTACGCCGCCGGGCGGCATGGCGCCGGTAGGCCGATGGGGCAACCTGCAACACGTTGCAGATCGGCTCGACCCCATAGGCATCCCGGTGCTGGTCGATGTAGGCGTTTATGACTTCAGTTTGCGGTCGAGCTCCGCCTGCGCGAAAAAAGCGCTGGCGGTGCGCAGAATCTCATTGGCGCGGCGCAATTCCTTGACCTCGCGCTCCAGCTCCTTGATGCGCTGCATCTCCGCCGTGGTCAGGCCGTCTCGCTCGCCGCGGTCGACCTCGGCCCGTTTGACCCATTCGAGCAGAGTCTGCGGCACGCAGCCGATCTTCGGGGCGATCGACTCGACCGCCGCCCACAGCGACGGGTACTCGCCACGGTGCTCCTGGACCAGTCGCACCGCACGCTCACGCACTTCCGGGGAAAACTTGTTGGTCTTGTTCATGGCTCCATTCTCTCAGACGTTGGAGCCTCCTCAAAACCCGGGGCGGTTCACCCTTGGGGAGCCGTCTCCCCGTCGGGTGGATGAAGGAACAGGGCTGTGCCCTGTAATGCGTTGCCGGATCAGGCGGCCTGCCCTTGATCGGTCGAGGGCAGGGCGAACGGTTGCCCGTCCACCTTGGCCCAGTCGATTCTGAGTACACGCACCTTGAGGCTCACG
>JASBSN010000084.1 GCA_030148915.1 Thiogranum sp. | reverse complement strand
GATATCCTCGTAGCCGCGGAAGTGAAAATCCATTAGCGCCAAAAAGGCCGGTTCAGGCAACCCCAGGTCGCCAGGCATGGCGCTTTCTCCGCTTAGCTGACTTGCCAACATGCAGGCCAGGGCATGGTCATTACCCTGGCCGGACGCATAGCGCATCAAACAAGCATAGTACGCTTCCGGGCCTGCCCTGTTACCGAAGATTGCCTGAGACGACATCTCAGTATTCGACCAGTATGTCTTCGTCCCTGACGATCATCTGACAGGCCAGCCGCCATTCGCTGGGCAGGTCGTCGACAATCAGTTTTTCCAGGTCTGCCTTGCTCAGCTTGCCGATTTCCCGCAATACCGACTTTTCCTTTTCGGTGAGGTGATAGCCCATGCGCTGTTTGTCGTCGACCGACTTCACGCGCACGGCGCAGGTACCGCATTCGCCGTCTTCGCAGTCAAAATCGATCGGCACCTTGTACCCTTTGGCAATCTTGAGCAGGGTCTCGGTGTGGCTGCCGGCGACGGCATAGACGGTCTTGTCTTTATAGTCCGGACTGGTAAATGTTACGAGGGCCATAGCTGTACTCCTTTTATCGCAGCCTGATCCTGGGATCAGGCGGGTTTTACCTTGACGTCACCAATGATCTGCGCCTGGCAGGCCAGCCGGTCGTGACGCCCGGCCATGTTTTCACGCAGCACTTTTTCTTCAAGTACCGAGGGCTCGGACAGGTTGTTCCAGCCTTCTTCCACGTGCATGACACAGGTGCCACAGTCGCATTCACGGCAACCGTAAATGATGCCGGACCCGATTTTTTCCGAGACTTCGATGACACGCGTACCCACCGGTACATTGACCGTCTGGTCGATGTCTTCAAAGGTGATTTTGGCTTTTGGCATAGTCGTTACTCCTTGCTACTGAGATCGTCAAAAAGGGAATCTCGTCATCTATGCCAGATCCGCTAGATCCAGCACGTGGTTTTCAATGCGTTTACCGACCAGAATGGTCGCAATATTTCGGCCGTATGCCCGGCATTGTGAAAGTTCGTCATCGTCCGGTATCAACTTCACGCGAACGCCGGACAGGGGCACACGCATTTTCAATCCGCGCATACGGTCTTCGATCATGGCGATGGCTTCGCCGCTCCAGCCGTAGGATCCGAATGCCGCGCCCAGCTTGCCCTTCAGATTAATCACCACCAATGAAGACAGCAGATCCCAGACCGGTTTAACGGCGTCGCCGTTGATGGTGGGCGAACCAAACACGAGCGCATCGGCCCCCTCGATCAGATCCACAAACGGATCGACTTCACCGCCCTCCAGATCGAACAGTGATACGCGCGCACCTTCCACCTCGTCTGCGCCGGCAAAGATCGCCTCGGCCATGCGTGCCGTGTTGCCGTAAGAACTCATGTAGAAAATCATCAGCGACTTTTCGTTGTCGCCGATTTCACCGGACAGGCTTGAGGTGGACAGCTCGCGGTAGTGCTTGACATAGCGCGCCGGCCGGTCGCGAAGAATTGGGCCGTGCGTGGGAGCAATAATATTCAGCGCTAAGGGTTCGATCAGATCCAGCGCATTCAGCACATGCTGCTTGAACGGTCGCATGATGTGCGCGTAGTAATAGTCGAAGGAAAACCGAAAATCGCCTACCTTGTCGTTAAACAGACGGCCGTCGCAAAAATGGCAGCCGAATACGTCTCCGGAAAACAGCACCTGCTGCTCTTCCAGGTAGGTGCATTGCGTGTCCGGCCAGTGCAGAAACGGCGTATGCAGAAAACGCAGAGTTCTGTCACCGAGACTCACAAGGTCATTGGTGACGACTGTCGTATACTCGAAGTCATCGTTGCTCCGGTTGAGCAGGCCCTTGAGCATAGCGGTGGCGCGTTGCGAAATGTATAACTGCGCGTGGGGCGCACGTTCCATCAGTTGAGGCAGCGCGCCACTGTGGTCCGGCTCCAGATGATTGAGCACAATCACCTTGATTTCATCGTAGGAGGCGACCGATTCCAGTCTTCTGAAGAACTCCTCCGAAAAATTCTCCTTTACAGTGTCAACAATCGCAACCCCTTCACTGCCACGGATCAGATAGGCGTTGTAACTGGTTCCGTTCGCCGTTTTGAGTATGATGTCGAAGGTTCGCAGCGACGGATCCATGGCGCCTATCCAGTACACACCAGGAGAAAACTCAATCGCCTCTCGGGTAGAAAAGATGTCCATTGCATCCGGCATGCGCTTATCCAGGCTCCGCGCAGCCGGATGTGTCAGCGGGTTTTGAACAGGATTGGTAGCGATCGTCAACGTTCGGGTAAATACCGAGCGAGGATAATATTACGGCGTCATCAAAACCCACTGTCTTGCCAAAGCGGGTATCGATCAACGGTCGCCTGATCAGCAGTGGGTCCTCAAGCAATAGTGCCATGGCCGACGCCTCGCTCTGTTGATGCGGATTAATCTGACCAGACTTGATCATTGGCGCGGCCGGGTTAAACCAGTCGGCAACCGGCTTATTGCCGAGAAACCCATACAGGCTTGCTTCCGTCCAGGATTCGGTCAGAAGGTTGCGTACCGCCAGATTATAGCCATGGCTTCGTAACAACGACTTCTGCTTGGCATTGGTCAGACAGCCGGGTTTTTCATAAAACACAATATCAGGCATACCAACCCCGCAACTACTCATCGCCGCTAACTTGCTGCTAAACCGCCGCTACGGCATCGTTGACGGTGTCGCCGGCATGGGTCAGGTCACACTCGACGCCCAGGATCGACAAAATTTTTCTGCAGTTATCACTGATGTTGGCGCACAGGACCAGATCGCATTCGGCGAGCAGCCGGGCCCTGACTGAGGGGTCGTTGCCGGCCGATGCCAGGGTACAGGGTTGGCGGCCGATGTAACCGGTATGGCGATCACTCTTTTCATATAGCAGGAAGGCCTCGGCTTCCTCGAAGTCGCCACCGACGCACTCATCGCCAACCGTCGCCACGGCTACCACCAGACTCCGTGAGCTCCAGGGCACAGCCTGCCCGGTGGCAATGCTCCAGAGATCCTGCATAAAAGGCGGCGGCAGTTGGTGTCTTTGCAGCGCTTGCATCGGCTCGCCTCCCTGGCCTAACGATCAATGAACAATGCAGAGCGTCGGTCCCAGACATGCTGTGGAACCCGTTGGAAACCCAACCGCAGGCGCTCGCGTCTCGCTAACCGCGAGATTCGTCTGATTTCCCGCCGGGTGCTGAGTAGCGCCAGAAGCAGACTTTTGACCGACATTTGTCCTGCCATATCACTGGCCGGGACGGCTTTGCCAAACATCGCGTTCATCATGGTAACTGTCTCCTTAGCGCGCCTGTATTTCGGCCATGGCGGCCTGCATACGTTCGGGTGGTATACCGGTCAGTGAACCGGGCGGGTTGGCGTTTTCAGCCAATCCGTTCAGTATCGCACCCTCAATCGGGCAAATACTGGCACACTGCGGGTCGGCAAATTCGCCTTCGCATTCGGTGCATTTCTTCGCATCGATTCGGAAGTGTGGACGGTCTTCGAATATTGCCTTACTGGGGCACAGCGGTTCACACGCCCAGCAGTTCACACAGGTTTCGATAATGCTGTAAGCCATCTCCGGTACCTCGCTTAAGCTGTGGCCGCGACGACCTGGCGCGGCTCATCGAGCAAGCCCCCATCGGCCATTTCCTTGTACACCGCGGCAACGGCGTCCTCGATCGGCTCCATGGCGTGCTCGCCGTTGGGCTGTATGCCCGCCTCTTCCAGCAAGCCCCAGGGTTCGTAGCCGATTTTGGAACACAGGACCGCCTCGCAGCCTTCCAGCGTGCGGATATTCTTTTGCAGCGCGGTTTCGGCATCGCCACAGGTATCGCCGCCGGAGCAATACAGTTCGACCTTGCGATGACTGATGAAGCGCACATCTTCCGGACTGGCTTCGTAGATCAGGAACTCAGTGGCGTGACCGAAGTGCTGATTGACCACACCGCCACCGGAAGTGGCCACGGCCATCAGCACCGGTCGCGTCTTTTTGCCACTTTGCTGCAGGTCGGCCAGCGCGACAAACGCCTGGCTGGGTGCATTCCGTTTGGCTTCGCGTTCCTTCTCGATCTGCGCATGGACTTCGGCACGCGCTACCATGGCCGCTTCGTAATCGATATCCATATCCTCGATCTTATCCATGGTGAATTCGTCACCCCGGTCCTCGCCCAACAGACCGACGGCGTCGGCACGGCACTGCCGGCAGTGACGCATCATGTTCATGTCACCGGAACAGTCGTCCTGCAACACCTGCAACTCATCGTGTGTCGGGCCGCGCTGACCCATCACGCCATAGAAGGTACCGTGCTCGGCTTCCGCGATCAGTGGCATCACGTTATGCAGAAAGGCGCCCTTCTCCTTGACGACACGGCTTACTTCCTTGAGGTGCTCGTCGTTGACGCCGGGAATCATGACCGAGTTGACCTTGACCAGAATGCCCTTGGCCACCAGCATTTCCAGACCCTTCTGCTGCTGCCGAATAAGAATCTTCGCACCCTTCTTGCCTTTGATCCGGCGGTTGTTCCAGAACACCCAGGGATAGATTTTGGCGCCTATTTCGGGATCCACGCAGTTGATGGTGATGGTGACGTGATCAATGTTGTGCTTCGACAACTCCTCCACCTGCGCCGGCAGCGCCAGACCGTTGGTCGACACGCACAATTTGATATCCGGCGCTTTCTCCGTCAGCTGCTGGAAAGTATCAAAGGTGCGCTCCGGGTTGGCCAGCGGATCACCGGGACCGGCGATACCCAGAACGGTCATTTGCGGAATATTGGCGGCAACTGCCATGACCTTCTTCACGGCCTGATCCGGGTTAAGCAACTCGGAGACCACGCCCGGACGTGATTCGTTGGCGCAATCGTATTTGCGGTTGCAGTAGTGGCACTGAATATTACACGCCGGCGCGACAGCGACGTGCATGCGCGCAAAGTGGTGGTGTGCCTCTTCCGAGTAACACGGGTGATTCTCGACCTTCTTCCGGATTTCATCCGGCAGGTGCGACATTTGGTCGCCACTGCTGCCGCAACTGCCGGAAGAACAACCCCCGGCCTGTTCACTTGCGTCTTGCCCCAGGACTGTCAATTCCATCCGCTTGCCTCCGCATGCTGTGACTGTAACCGGCGCCTGTCATCAGGCGCCGCCGTTAAACAGGGTCAGTGCAAAGGCCGTGCCTGCTACGTGTGTTTTCCGCAAGTGCCTTTGAAACAACCATTATTTTTATTTCGCCAAGCGGTTTTGTCGCTTCTGTTACAGGTATGGAAGGAACAAGTTGTGGGTTTTTATACAGACTACGGTCGTCGCTCAGATCTGGCGTACCTTGATATTCAGCGTCTGTATCCGGTAAGCGATCTGCCGTGGCGTCATGTCCAGCAGCCGTGCGGCCCTGGCCTGCACCCAACCGGCTTCTTCAAGTGCGGCAATGACCCTTTCGCGCTCGTCGACATCCGGGTCGTTGAAGTCTATCTTACCTGCCGCCGGCAGTTGTTCACCCGGCTGAATGCGCTCCTCGATACCGGTGACGTTGATCGCATCACGGTCGATGTTGCCATCCGCGCTCATAATCGCCGCACGCTCCAGACAATTTTCCAACTCACGGACATTGCCCGGCCAGTTATAGCGCATCAGTAACCGGATTGCGCTGTCGGTGATCTCCAGCTCCCGGCCCTGTGAGCGTGCAATTTTACTGACCAGATAATTTGCCAGGTCGGGAATGTCCTCGACGCGCTCACGTAACGGCGGGGTACGGATAGGCATGACGTTGAGACGATAATAGAGATCTTCCCGGAATTCACCGCTGTGCACTTCCGACTCCAGATCCCGGTTGGTCGCGGCGATAACACGCACGTCGACTTTCAGCGTTTTCAGTCCACCGACACGCTCAAATTCTCCTTCCTGCAGTACCCGTAGTAACTTAGCCTGAAATGCCGGCGAGATCTCACCGATTTCATCAAGAAACAGCGTGCCTCCGTTGGCCTGCTCAAAGCGCCCCTTGCGTTGATTCACGGCACCGGTAAAAGCGCCTTTCTCATGACCGAATAATTCGGACTCCAGCAGGTTGTCCGGCAGCGCGGCGCAATTCAGCTTGATAAAGGGTCCGTTGACGCGCGGGGAGTTATAGTGGATGGCACTGGCGATAAGTTCCTTGCCGGTGCCGGACTCGCCCCGCACCAGCACGGTCGTGTTCCACTTTGCGACCTGGCGTACCTGATCGAATACCACACGCATATTCTGCGTATGACCGACGATATTGGTAAACCCGTGCTCACCTTTGACCCGACGCCGCAGCGTATCGCGCTCGTCACGCAGTTGCTGCTTTTCATCCTGGACCTCACGCGCCAGACGCACCGCTTGCCCAATCAGGTTGGCGATCATTTCCAGAAAACGTACCTGTTCGTCCAGCAGGTCGGTGGTTCTGGAAGGCTGCGCCGTAAATACGCCCACGGTTTCATTTTCGCCGATATTTATTGGGACGCCGATAAAGGGCAGGTCGGGCTTGTATACACCCAGACGGTCCAGGAAACGCGGTTCATCCGCTATACGCCGCACAATGATTGGCTCGGCGCTGGACAGTATGGTACCGACTATTCCCTCGCCCGGCAGATAGCGCACCGACTCCATCGCACGCGGGCTCTCGTCGTGCAGCGCACTGACCAGAAGCTCGCCGCTTCCTTCGTCCACCAGGCTGACCATACCGTAGCTCAGGCTACCTTGCTCATGCAGAACCTTGAGCACACCCTGCATGGTTTCCCGCGGATCAAGTGAGCAACTGAGCACTTCGCTTACCCGGTAGAGTGTCGCCAACTCGATTTCGAGCAACGCCTGACGGTCCGTCATGCGCGCGGACCCACGGCTGGCGGTAGCGGTCACAGTGAGCTACCCTGAAGCGCGCGCTGCCTCCCGGAAACCGGGAAAGTGACCCTGATCTGACAACCGTCGACAGAGGCCGGATTTACATCAACGACGCCACCGTGTTGATTCACTGTCTCCTGCACCAGGGAAAGGCCCATGCCGGCGTGGCCACGCGCCAGGTTCCAGCCGGTATAGAAGGGCTCAAACACCTTCAGCCGTCGGGATTCGGGAATACCGGGGCCATTATCCTGAACCAGCACTTCTACCCTATCGCTCTGACTTCGTGTTGCGATTCGAATACTGCGATGATCTTTTCCGGATTCGGCTACCGCCAGCAGTGCGTTTTCAACGAGACGCATAAACAGGCTCCGTAGCTGATCCGGTCGGGCGCATATACTGCTCAGCACGGCTTGAGGACACCAGTCGATTACGACGCCGCAGGCAAGGAAACGACCCGTCATTAATGTCAGCACGTCCTGTAGTAAGGAATTAAGATTGACGCTGGTTGCGGGTTCCTGCGGCTCATCCGGCAGCGCACCGCGCAGCGTTTCCATGGCCTTCTGTCCCGAGACCAGCACCTGAGCCAACACTTCGCGGGCCTTGTTGATATCGGTGCCACGTTCAAGCATATCCGCCGCCGCCTGAATGACATTGACCGGCGTCTGCAACTGGAAGATCGCGCCTGACAGGGCTTCGCGCATGTCCTGCGCGCGTTGCTGTTCGGCAAGGCTCGCACGCAAGTGCTGCATCCTGGCCTGTTCCATTTGCCGCTTCAGTACAGTCACCTCGTTGGCAACCAGCAGCAGACAGCAACGTGCCGGCGCCTGTTCTTTAAAATAACTTCCCGCTGTACTGTCGAGTTCTCCAACCCAGGTGCCGGATACGGAAAACCAGCGTGGTTCTAAGCTGCCTGCGATATCCAGCCGGACTTCCCGTTCGGAAAACCCGCTACTGTCGCGGCAGACTGCCTTCAGATCAACGCCATCCTGTTTCAAGGCATCCACAAACAAGGTGGCCGGCTCCCGCCCGTGCAAATCGCCCAACAGTTTTTTATAGGCCTGATTATCCAATATCACATTGCGCTCAGCATCGAGCAATGCGACGATAACCGGCGCGGAATCCAGTACCGACTCAATCAGCGCTTTCTGGTGATGCAGCTGTTGTTCCAGAGCATGCATCTCGCTCACATCACGGTGAATACCGAGAAAGTAAGCCACAGCACCGTTATCGCCAAGTACCGGCGTGATGCTGAGCTCGGCCAGGTAGGCCTCGCCGCTCACGCGCCGGTTAACCAGCGTGCCATGCCAGCTGCGTTTATCCTTAATGGTAGACCAGAGTTCCCGGTAAACTTCTGCCGGTGTTTGCTTATGCGACAGTATTGATTCGTTTTTTCCCACGATGACATCATTTACATAGCCGGTCAGGTTCTCAAAGGCCGGGTTCACATAGAGAATGTCAGCCTTGTCGTCGGTAATAGAAATGGCCAGTGGCGATTGCTGAACGATCTCGTAAAACAGTCGCGGCGACAGCGCGCCCTGCGCCCCGGTCGAAGTCAGTTCGAAGGCTTCGATAACCTCCGCGGTAGTGCCTTTTACCGCCATCCCATGACCACAATCCGTTGGCGACCTATCGGCAGGTGTTCCGGGTTTGGATGGAGATTGAGGCATGGTTAGGGAACGACTGATTAGGGACCTGGCCATGGTTCTTGCAACAATCATTCCTTACATTTTTACTCGGGATTAAAAAGATACCTGTTGAAGCGCGAAATAGCGCCCGCCGCGCCTCTCCATTCGCTCATCGATGCATATCGAATCAAACACTTATTCAGGTACGGACCGATCAGTGCGAATACGGTGAACCCACTTCACCCGTGCAGTCACGCCGATTGCACATCCGTCGTTGTATTGCTGTAAAACCGTCCCAGTTTGGTGCAATGAATTAGATTGTCACACTTATAACAAATTAACAGGCAGTTTCCCGGGCGTTGTATTAGTTGCGACACGCATCGACAAAATCAGCAGCGTGACTGGCCGTTGGCAAACTGATGCGCACTCTCGTTATCGCGGATGACCGACTCGACCAGGGGGTCAGCGGGAGTTCAGATAATAGTCATACTTTCAGACCAGTAACAACTGCTTGGGCGTCCGGAAGAACTTCTTCCAAGCACTGCGAGCTCCCATCTGACTTGTCGCTGAGGCAATTTATCGCACCCCCGGCGAGGCAATGGCATGTTTGATGCTTTTTAACCCGTACAGACTGATTACAGCGACTGAAAACCATGCCTGAATACCTGCTACTGATTATTTCCACCGCACTGGTCAACAACGTTGTACTGGTCAAGTTCCTGGGACTCTGTCCGTTTATGGGCGTCTCCAACAAGGTGGACTCCGCGCTGGGGATGGGCTTTGCCACCACCTTTGTGCTGACATTGGCCGCCGCTTTCAGCTGGTTGATTGAATACGCTATTTTACAGCCGCTCGACATCGGCTATCTGCGCATTCTCAGTTTCATTCTGGTGATCGCCGCGGTGGTTCAGTTCACCGAACTGGTGGTACGAAAAACTTCCCCCGCGCTGTATCAGGTGCTGGGTATTTTCCTGCCGTTGATCACGACTAACTGCGCGGTGCTTGGCGTAGCACTGCTCAATGTCCAGGAGCAGCACAACTTCCTCCAGAGTCTGCTCTACGGTTTCAGTTCCGCCCTTGGCTTCACACTGGTTATGGTGATCTTCGCCGGGTTACGTGAACGACTGGCACGCGCACAGGTTCCGGCGGCATTTTCAGGCGCACCGGTCGGATTTGTTACTGCCGGCCTGTTGTCTTTAGCCTTCATGGGCTTCTCGGGGCTAACCACCCACTAGGGAGAAATAAAATGATTGCAGCACTGCTCAGCCTGATGACCCTTGGCCTGTTTCTTGGTGGCCTGCTCGGCCTGGCCGCACGTTTTCTCAGGGTCGAAGGGAATCCGCTTGAAGTCGAGATCGAAGCCATGTTCCCCGGATCCCAGTGCGGCCAGTGCGGTTTCCCCGGCTGTACGCCGGCGGCGGCAGCCGTGGTGTCCGGCGCGGCCCCGGTGACTCTGTGTCCTCCCGGAGGACGCAGCCTGGCCGAAGCGCTGGCTGACAAGCTGGGCGTGTCGGCCGATCTTTCCGCAATGGAAGACAAACCGCCGCGCTTCGCGCACGTGCGCGAAGGCCTGTGTATCGGCTGCACCAAATGTTTCAAACGCTGCCCGACCGACGCCATTATCGGCGGACCCAAACAGATTCACGCGGTGTTCCGCGACGCCTGCACCGGCTGCGAAAAATGCTACGACGTCTGCCCCACAGAGTGCATCGAAATGCGTCCGGTCGAACCCACCTTGCAGACCTGGTACTGGCCCAAACCCCTGGAAGCCGCCTGATATGAAGTTGTTCAGGATCACTGGCGGTGTGCACCCGGATGACTGTAAAACACTGACAGCAAAACACGCCATTGAAACCCTCCCGTTACCCGATCTGCTGCATGTCCCGCTGCAACAACATATCGGCTCACCTGCCGCGCCCGTCGTTCGTCGCGGGGAGCAGGTGCTCAAGGGGCAACTACTGGCGCATAGTCAGGGTATGATCTCCGCACCGGTTCACGCGCCGACATCCGGCCGCGTGATGGGCGTTGGCAACTATCCCGCTCATCACGCCTCCGGACTTTCTGTGCCGACTATTACGCTGCAACCGGATGGTGAAGATCGGTGGGCAAACAACACGGCGATTCCGATAGATCCGTTCAAACTCCCATCCGAGGAAATCGCCGCACGTGTTTCCGCGGCGGGTATCGTCGGCATGGGTGGTGCCACCTTTCCCGCGGCGGTAAAACTCAACCTGCGCACCCGCTATACCCTCAAGACACTGGTGATCAACGGCGCTGAGTGCGAGCCCTTTCTGACCTGCGACGACCGGCTGATGCAGGAGCAGGCCGCGGATGTGATTGACGGCATTCGTATCATGGCGCATGCGCTGGGCGTTGAAAAAGTTCTTATAGGTATTGAAAACAATAAACCCGATGCGCAGTCTGCGATGGACGCCGCGGCGGCGGACTACCCCGACATCAGCATTGCCCGCCTGCCAACCCGCTACCCGATGGGTTCGGAAAAACACCTGGTGCAAACACTGACCGGACGGGAAACCCCGGCGCGCGGGCTGACCGCGGACATCGGCGTGGTGGTACACAATGTCGCCACCGCGCTGGCGGTTCACGACGCGCTGCGCTGTGGACGGCCGCTGGTGTCACGCGTCGTAACCGTCAGCGGCAGCGCCATCCGCAACCCCAAAAACCTGCGCGTGCTAGTCGGCACGCCGGTGGATGATCTGCTGAATTACTGCGGCGGATTCACCTCGACACCGGCCCGGCTGATCAGTGGCGGTCCGATGATGGGCCAGCGACTGCCCGGCACCCGGGTGCCCATCATTAAAGGCAGCAGCGGCATACTCGCGCTCACCCACGAGGAAACGGTGCACGATGCCGTCATGCCCTGTATCCGCTGCGCCAGTTGTGTACGCGTCTGCCCCTGTGGTCTGGTGCCGCTGGAGATGGCAAACCATGCGCGTGCCGGCGACCTCGAAGGTGCGGCGGGCTTCGGCCTGATGGACTGCATTGCCTGCGGTTCCTGCGCCTATGTATGTCCTTCCAATATCCCGCTGGTGCAGTACTTTAATTATGCAAAAGGCGAACTGACGGCACGCCAGCGGGCCGAACACAAGCAGGCCGAAACCCGGCGCCTGACCGAACTGCGTAGCGAACGGATGGAAAAACAGAAACAGGCGAAGCGTGAAGCACTCGCCAAGCGCCGGCAAGCCGCCAAAGCACAACAGCAGAAAAAAGCCGCCGAGGCGGACGCTTGATGGATGCACCGCTGGTCAGTGGCCCGCATGCGCACGGTGCGGTCAGCGTCAGCCGCACCATGGTTCTGGTCATGCTGGCGTTGTTACCGGCCACCCTGTTCGGCGTTTACCTCTATGGCTGGCCGGCCCTGAATCTGCTGCTGATCACGGTATTATCGGCACTGGTCGCCGAGGGCACATCGCTGCGACTTGCCGGCAAACCTGTCAGGCCCTATCTGCTCGATGGGTCGGCAGCTCTCACCGGCTGGCTGCTGGCGATGACGCTACCACCCTGGGCTCCCTGGTGGATCGGTGCAGCCGGTTCCTTTTTTGCCATCGTGGTGGGCAAACAGGTATTCGGCGGCCTCGGCCAAAACCTGTTTAACCCGGCCATGGTGGCGCGCGTGGCGCTGCTGATTGCGTTTCCGGTGGAAATGACCACGTTCATCACACCGCAGCCTCTGTTCAGCAGCAACGCACCGGGCTTCTTGCAAGGGCTGGCGATCTCGCTCGGCTCCGGCGTCCAGATCGATATGGTCAGCAGCGCCTCGACGCTGGGACACGTCAAGACCGAACTCACTCGGGGCATCTCCGTGCATAACGCATTAGCGCCGGTTTATGACCTCCTCACCGGCTTCATTGGTTATATGCCCGGCAGCATGGGTGAAACCTCGGCCCTGCTTATTCTGGCAGGCGGCATTTTTCTGCTCTTCAAGCGCGTCATCACCTGGCATATTCCGGTTTCCATGATAGCGAGCCTGATGCTGCTCGCCACCCTGTTTCACGGGATCAATCCCGAGCGCTATATCGGGCCGCTGGTGCATCTCCTGTCCGGCGCCACCCTGTTAGGTGCCTTCTTCATCGCCACTGATTTGGTAACTTCACCGGTAACCGCGAAGGGGCAACTCCTGTTTGGCGCCGGTTGCGGCGCGCTGGTGTTCATCATCCGCAGCTGGGCCGCCTATCCGGAGGGCATGGCCTTTGCCGTCATGCTGATGAATGCACTGACCCCCCTGATTGACCACTATGTGCGACCGCGCGTGTACGGACGTGATCGTAAGGGTGAGCCCTTGGTCTATGAAGGCAAGCCGGAACCGCCCCCATGAGTACTGCAGATACCGAACCCGCCTACCGCAAGGGAATTGGCTACCAGGCCATCCTGCTGGGCGGTTTCGCCGCGCTGGCCGCCGCCCTGTTGATTCTTGGCAACAACTCGACACATGAAGCGATAGCCAGTCGCCAGGCCGAAGACCTGCTCGATTCATTGTCGCAGGTTCTGCCTGACGCGATACACGACAACAATCTGCTCAACAATGCGATCCTGATCGAAGACGAAAACGGCAACCCGTTGACAATTTATCGCGCCATGAAAAATCAAAAATTTACCGGCGCCGCCTACCAGGTAACCGGCCATGGCTATGGTGGAGACATCGAAATACTTCTGGGTATCAATCCCCAGGGAGAACTGATCGGGGTGCGTGTTCTTTCCCATGCTGAAACACCCGGTCTGGGAGACAGGATAGAGATCGAAAAAGACAACTGGATTACCGGGTTCAGCGGGCGCTCGTTAAAGAACACGCCGAAAACCGCGTGGCATGTAAAAAAGGACGGCGGCCAGATTGACCAGTTCAGCGGCGCCACCATCACCCCGCGAGCGGTCACCAAAGCGGTTTACGAAGGCCTGATTTTTTTTAGGAAACACCGGGATGAACTGGTGGTGATGACGGATAACGGAGATACCTGATGAGCACCAATTACCTGAGCATCGCTCGTGACGGCTTGTGGAATAATAATATTGTTTTTTCGCAAAGTCTTGCGCTCTGCCCGACACTCGCGGTTACCGGAACCGCGACAAACGGGCTGGGTATGGGGATGGCGACAACCGTGGTGATGATATTTACCGGGCTGGTGGTCGCCCTGTTCAGGGGAATCATATCCCCGGAAGTTCGCATACCGGTCTTTGTTCTGATTATAGCCACCATCGTCACTCTGGTGGATATGGGCATGAATGCCTGGACGCACGATTTGCACAAGGTGCTGGGCCTTTTCATCCCGTTGATTGTAACCAACTGCGCCATTCTGGGCCGCGCCGAGTCATACGCCTCGAAGCACGCCACCCTGCCCGCCGTGGTTGACGGTCTCATGATGGGGCTGGGCTTCACGCTGGCCCTGGTCATGCTGGGCGCTACGCGAGAATTGCTGGGTAGCGGAACGCTGTTCGCCAACGCCGAACTGCTACTGGGACAACGACTCGCCTTTATGGAAGTGACGCTAATTCCGGACTACCGTGGATTCCTGATAGCAATACTACCGCCGGGGGGCTTCCTGTTACTCGGCTTCCTGCTCGCCGGCAAGCGGATGCTGGACAAACAACTCGAGGCGCGCAAAAACCTAAGCGAGCCGGCCGGGGTAACGGCGCCGGAAGCCATATAACAGGAGAGGAACGGTCATGAATGTCGGTGTAGCCTATGCAGACAAGTTTAAACAGGTCTGGCTCAAGCTGGATATACCGGAAGGCAGCACGGTAAAAGAGGCCATCGAAAAATCCGGCCTGCTGGCCCAGTTTCCCGAGATAGATCTGGATAACATGAAGGTCGGCGTTTTCGGCAAACTGACCAAACTCGATTCAGTACTTGAAGAAGGTACTCGCGTGGAAATCTACCGGCCTATCACCGCGGATCCGGAGACAGTGGAGAGAAGAGACAGGGACTAAACGGATACTAACCGCAACGGACTTTTTCAAACGGCCATTGCCGCGCGAGATGAAAACCCTCTAACGTCGGGTTCTCGCCCCGTAAACTCCGGTCACTGACAATTCTGCAACGAAAAACGGGTTAGGACTGACGTCGCTAACCCGTTATCGGTACTGACTTAAATTTGGTAGCGGGGGCTGGATTTGAACCA
This sequence comes from Thiogranum sp., assembly GCA_030148915.1. Lineage (GTDB taxonomy): Bacteria > Pseudomonadota > Gammaproteobacteria > DSM-19610 > DSM-19610 > Thiogranum. The sequence continues at coordinate 8,369 of JASBSN010000084.1, read as the reverse complement.
ACGACCTTCGGGTTATGAGCCCGACGAGCTACCAGACTGCTCCACCCCGCATCAGGAAGCGCGCATTTTAAGGGCTTCTGCCGTCTCTTGCAAGGGTTAAACCGGTCAGTTTCCGAACACTTGCCGGCACAAGCTCATGAGACTGCCCGGAAACAGCCCCAGCAACAGTATGGCCAATGCGTTGGCGCTGAGACCGAAACGCAGGTCGAAGTGCGCCGCCAATGGCGTGTCGTCTTCGGCCTGGTCAAAGTACATCACCTTGACCATGCGGATGTAATAAAACGCCCCGATCACCGAGAAGAACACCGCCACTGCCGCCAGCCATAACATGTCGACGCCGATCACCGCCTGCAGCACCGCCAGCTTGGCGTAGAACCCTACCGTAGGGGGCACGCCGGCCATGGAAAACATCAGAATCAGCATCATGAAAGCGAACCAGGAATTGCGCTGGTTGAGGCCTTTGAAATCGCTGATTTCATCGGCTTCGAATCCGGCCCGGCTGAGCAGGATGATCATGCCGAAAGCGCCGGCCGCCATCAGCGCATAGGTGATGACGTAGAACATCGCAGCGGCATAGCCCTGCTGAGTACCGGAAAGGATGCCCAGCAGCAGAAAACCGATATGCGAAATCGTCGAATAGGCGAGCATCCGTTTGAGGTTGGTCTGGGCAATCGCCACCACGTTACCGATCGCCAGCGACAGCACCGCCAGCACCGCCAGCATGTCCCCCCACTGCGGCTGCAGGGAGCCGATGGATTCGCTCAGCAGGCGCATGACCATGGCGAAGGCGGCGATTTTGGACGCACTGCCGATGAACTGCGTGACCGGCGTCGGCGCGCCCTGGTACACATCCGGCACCCACATATGGAAGGGCACCGCACCGAGCTTGAAAGCCAGACCGACGACGATGAACGTGGTGGTGAAAATCAACGGCGCGCTAGGGGCCTTCCCTCCGAGCGCCTGGGCGATCAACTCTATATCCAGCGAACCGCTCAACCCGTAAAGCATCGACATGCCGTACAGGAGCATACCGGAGGCGAGTGCACCGAGAACAAAATACTTCATCGCCGCTTCGGTACACGGATAGGCGTCGCGGTTGAAGGCCACCATGGCATACAGCGACAGCGACAGCAGCTCCAGGCCGAGGTAGATAGTCAACAGACTGTGGGCCGAGACCATCACCATCATCCCCAGCATGGCGAACAGACCGAGCACATAGTACTCACCCTTGAACAGACCGCGCTCATAGAGGTAATGGCGCGAATACAGAAACGCCAGGGCCGTCACCAGATAGATTGAGACCTTGAGCGCGGCGGCCATCGGATCGGCGATATAGGTGCCGTGAAACACCAGATGCGTCTGGCCGTCGTTCAGCGCCAGCGTGATAACGGCGACAAACCCCAGGCTGATCTGCGCCAACCAGTAGCTGATAACACGCTCGTTGTCGCGCAGAAACAGGTCCAGGACCAAAATCAGGCAAGCCATCGAGAGAACGAATATCTCGGGGATCAGCAGGACGAATTCGCCGGGCGCAGGGATCATGAACGTTCCTTCACAGTTTCGACACCGCCACGTGGGCAACCAGGTTTTCCAGGCTGCTCTGCATGACATCGACCAGCGGCGCCGGCCACAGACCGAACAGCAGCACCATGAACGCCAGAGCGCCGAGAATCAGCGACTCGCGACTGTTGATGTCCTGCAACTGCGCGACGCGCGCATTGCCGACATCGCCGAACACCACCCGTTTGACCAGCCACAGACTGTACGCCGCGCCGAGAATCAACGTGAAAGCGGCAAACAGGGCAAACCAGAAGTTGGCCCTGAAGCTGGCGATAATCACCAGAAACTCGCCGACGAACCCGGAGGTGCCCGGCAGGCCCGAATTGGCCATGGCAAACAGCACCATGAAGGCGGCAAACACGGGCATGGTATTGACCACCCCTCCGTAGTCGCCGATCTCACGGCTGTGCATGCGATCGTAGAGCACGCCGACACACAAAAACAGCGCGCCGGAAATAAAGCCGTGCGAAATCATCTGAATCATCCCGCCCTGCATACCCAGCAAGGCGCCCTGGGTGCTGCCGGCGTTGGCGTCCATCAAGGGGAACACCAGAAATATCCCCAGCGTGACAAAGCCCATGTGAGCGATCGAGGAATAAGCGATAAGCTTTTTCATGTCCTGCTGCACCAGGGCGACAAAACCGATATAGACCACGGCGGTGAGCGACATGAAAATAATCAGCCAGTCCAGTTCGTGGCTGGCGTCCGGCGTAATCGGCAGACTGAAACGCAAAAAACCATAACCGCCGACTTTCAACATGATCGCCGCCAGGATCACCGAGCCGCCGGTCGGCGCCTCGACGTGCGCATCCGGCAACCAGGTGTGCACCGGCCACATCGGCACTTTAACGGCGAACGCCAGCAGAAAGGCCACGAAGATCAGTACCTGTTCGGTCATGCCCAGCTTCAGCGCATGGAAGTCGAGAATCGCAAAACTGCCCGACTGGGTATACAGATAGATCAGCGCCACCAGCATGAACACCGAACCGAGAAATGTATAGAGAAAAAACTTGATCGTCGCGTAAACCCGCCGCGGTCCACCCCATACGCCGATGATGAGAAACATCGGAATCAGCATGCCTTCCCAAAAAACGTAAAACAACACCGCGTCCAGTGCCGCAAACACCCCGTTCATCAACCCTTCCATGACCAGGAAGGCCGCCAGGTACTGCGCCGGCCGCTCCTTGATCACCTCCCAGCCGGCCAGCACCACCAGCACCGTGGTAAAGGTGGTGAGGATAATCAGAGGCATGGCGATGCCGTCCACACCCAAATGATAAAAGACATTGAACGAGGGGATCCACGACAGCTGCTCCTGGAACTGCATGGCGGGTGTGCCCTGGTCAAAGCCGGTGTACAGCAGCAGGCTGGTGAGGAAGGTAATCATGGCCACGGCCAACGCGACCGGCCGCGGATTGAAGCGCTCGCCGAGCGCCAGCACCAACAAGCCGCCGAGGATCGGCAGCCAGACTACGAAACTGAGCAACGGCAAACCACTCATTCAGGTATCCTTGGGTAGCGGCATTATGAGTGTGCCGGGGCGAACCAGATGAACCAGCTCAACAACAACAGCAGACCGATAATCATGCTGAAAGCGTAATGATACAGATAACCCGACTGCACCTGCCGGACGATGCCCGACAGCCAGCCGATGGCGCGGGCGCTACCGTTGACCAGCAGGCCGTCGATCACCAGCACGTCGCCGAGTTTCCACAATGTCCAGCCGGTACCGCGCGCCCCCCCGGCGAAGAAAATTTCGTTGAAGCGATCAAAACCGTATTTGTCGAGCAGCAGGCGATAGAGCGGCTGGAAACGGTTGGCAAGCTTATCGGCGATGGCGCGCTCGCGCGTGTAGATGTACCAGGCGGTGCCCAAACCGGCCATGGCCAGCCAGAAGGCCGGCCCCATCAGACCGTGCAACACGAAACCCCAGGTGCCATGATAATCCGCCGCCAGATGGCCGATAACGTCGTGCGCCGCGCTGACATGAATGGCGCTACCGAAATAATCACCGAACACCACCGGATCGATCCAGTAGCCGGCAACCACCGAAGGAATCGCCAGCATGATCAGCGGTACGGTAACCACCGCCGCTGGCTCGTGCAGATGCGCGCGGGTGTGAGCGTCGAAGCGCTCCTCGGTATGAAACACCAGGAAGAACATGCGAAAACTGTACAGCGCGGTGACGAACACGCCGATCAGTACTGAGGCATAAGCAAAACCGGAACCGGCGAGGTGCGAGGCGTGCACCGCTTCAATGATAGTGTCCTTGGAAAAGAACCCGGCAAAGCCCGGAAAGCCGATCAGCGCCAGCGAGCCGACCAGCGAGGTCCAGTAAGTGACCGGCAGATAGCGACGCAGCCCGCCCATTTTGCGGATATCCTGCTCGTGATGCATGGCGATAATCACCGAGCCGGCCGCCAGAAACAGCAGCGCCTTGAAAAAGGCGTGTGTCATCAGATGAAAAATACCGGCGGAATACGCCGACACGCCCAGCGCCACGGTCATATACCCAAGCTGCGAGAGTGTCGAGTAAGCCACCACGCGCTTGATGTCATTTTGCACCAGACCGAGCAAGCCCATGAACAGTGCCGTGATGGAACCGATCACCAGCACGAAGCTCAGCGCGGTTTCGGAAAGCTCGAACAGCGGCGACATGCGCGCCACCATGAAAATGCCGGCGGTCACCATGGTCGCGGCGTGGATCAGCGCCGAAATCGGCGTCGGGCCTTCCATGGAATCGGGCAGCCAGACATGCAGTGGCACCTGCGCCGATTTACCCATGGCGCCAATGAACAGCAGGATGCAGATCACCGTCATCGCCGACCACTGCACGCCCGGGAATATCTCGATGGTGGCATCGGCCATCGTCGGCGCGACGCTGAACACCTCGGCGTAGTCCAGCGTGTTGAAATACAACACCACCGCGGCGATACCGAGCAGAAAACCGAAATCGCCGACACGATTGACCAAAAAGGCCTTGAGGTTGGCGTAAATAGCCGTCGGCTTCTTGTACCAGAAACCGATCAGCAGATAGGACACCAGACCCACCGCTTCCCAGCCGAAGAACAATTGCAGAAAGTTATTGGACATCACCAGCATCAGCATGGCGAAGGTGAACAGCGCGATATAGCTGAAAAAGCGCTGATAACCGGGGTCATCGTGCATGTAGCCGATGGTGTAGACGTGCACCATCAGCGAGACGAAGGTCACTACCAGGAGCATCAGCGTGGTCAGGCGGTCGACCAGAAAACCGATCTGCATCTGGATGCCGTCAGTGACCAGCCAAGTGTAGACCGCGCCGTTGAACGCCTCGTGGCCGTCGATCACCATGTACTTGAAGACATACACCGAGAGCAGAAACGAGGTCGCGACGCCGAGAATCGTCACCCAGTGCGCCCCGCTGCGGCCGATCAGTGGGCCGAACAAACCGGCGAGAATGGCGCCCAGCAGCGGCGCGAGTACGATGGCGAGGTAAACCGTCTCCACTGCGCTAACCCTTCATACTGTCGAGTTCCTCGACGTTGATGGTATGGCGGTTGCGAAACAGCACCACCAGGATCGCCAGACCGATGGCCGATTCGGCCGCCGCGACGGTGAGAATAAAGAATACGAACACCTGCCCGGAGATATCGCCGAGAAAGTGGGAAAAAGCGATAAAGTTCATGTTCACCGCCAGCAGCATCAGCTCGATGGCCATCAGCAGAATGATGACGTTCTTGCGGTTGATGAAAATGCCGGCGACACTCAGGCCGAACAGCACCGCACCGAGTATCAGAAAGTCAGACAGCGTCATGAATGCTCCCCGGAATCTGCGCGTTCAGGCTGTTCGGTCGCCATCTTCACCAACCGCACGCGGTCCTCGCGGCGCACCTTGACCTGTTCGGCCGGATTCTGTGTTTTGCTCTCGCCGCGCTTGCGCAGAGTCAGGGCAATGGCGGCGATAATCGCCACCACCAGAATCACCGAAGCGATCTCAAACGGATAAACATAATCGGTATACAGCACACCACCGAGCTCACGGGTATTGCTGTAGTCGGCCGCGTGGCGCACCGGCACGGGCATGCTGGCGGCGTCAAATGCCTTGCTGCGCACCACCAGAATCATTTCAATCAGCATCAGCGCTGCCACGCCCAGACCCACCGGCAGATAGCGCATAAAGCCTTCTTTGAGCGACACCAGATTGATATCCAGCATCATGACCACGAACAGGAACAGCACCATAACCGCGCCGACATACACCAGCACCAGGGTAATGGCAAGAAACTCCGCCTCCAGCAACAGCCACAGCGCCGCACTGGTAAAGAACGCCAGCACCAGATGCAACGCCGCGTGGACCGGATTGCGCACAGTGATCACGCGGGTCGCGGCGTAGACCAGGATAGCGGCGAAGGTATAAAAAACCAGCTTTTCGAAACTCATCTGTCAGCCAACTGTTGTATCGTCATCAGCGGTAGGCGGCGTCGGCGGCACGGTCCGCGGCAATCTGTTTCTCATATTTGTCTCCAATCGCCAGCAGCTGCTCCTTGGTCATAATATTCTCCCCGCGGTTCTCGAAATGGTACTCGAACTGTCGGGTCTCGACGATCGAATCCACCGGGCAGGACTCTTCGCAGAAACCGCAATAGATACACTTGAACAGGTCGATATCATAGCGCGTGGTGCGCCGCGTCCCATCGGCGCGCGGTTGCGCCTCGATAGTGATCGCCAGCGCCGGGCACACCGCCTCGCACAATTTGCAGGCGATGCAGCGTTCCTCGCCGTTGGGGTAACGGCGCAGCGCGTGCAGGCCGCGAAAACGCGGCGACTGCGGCGTTTTTTCTTCCGGGTACTGCACGGTGATTTTTTTTGAGAACAGATGCCTGCCGGTGAGCTGCATGCCTTTAAGCAGCTCCCAGAGGAACAGGCTTTTTATATAGTGTTTCAAGGCAGGGATCATGGTGTCGCCTCAGTCAAACCAGGGGCCGAGGCCGCTAACCACGGCCGCGCCTTCCAGCACCAGCCAGACGATAGTCAGCGGAATGAACACCTTCCAGCCCAGACGCATAATCTGGTCATAGCGGTAACGCGGGAAGGTGGCACGAAACCACAGGTAGAAAAACAGAAACAGGCTGGCCTTGGCCAGCAGCCACACCGGCCCCGGCACCCAATTGAACATCGGCGCCAGCACCGGAATGCCCTCGAAGGGCGACAGCCAGCCGCCCAGGAACAGCAACGCGGCGAGAAACGCGATGAGGATCATATTGGCGTATTCGGCCAGGAAGAACATAGCGAAAGCCATACCGGAATATTCGACGTGGAAGCCGGCGACAATCTCAGACTCGCCCTCGGCCACATCAAAGGGCGCGCGGTTGGTCTCGGCGACGCCGGAGATAAAATAAATCACAAACAGCGGCAACAGCGGCAGCCAGTACCAGTGCAGCAGACTGCCGCGCTGCGCCTCGACGATATCGCTCAGATTGATACTGCCAGCAGCCATCAGCACGCCGACCAAGGCAAAACCCATGGCAATTTCGTAGGAGACGATCTGTGCGGCGCTGCGCATGGTGCTGATAAACGCGTATTTGGAATTGGACGCCCAACCGGCGATGATCACCCCATAGACACCGACCGAGGTCAAGGCCAGAATATACAACAGGCTGGCGTCGACGTCCGCCAGCACCAGCCCGTCCCCGAAGGGGATCACGGCCCAGGCCGCCAGCGCCGGTCCGATCGCCAGGGTCGGTGCAATGACGAACAGATAATTGTTCGAGCGCGTCGGCACGATGACTTCTTTCATCAACAGCTTAAGCACATCGGCAATCGGCTGCAGCCAGCCGCGCGGACCGACCCGGTTCGGTCCGATGCGCATCTGCATGTAGCCAATGATCTTGCGCTCAGCGAAAGTCAGGTAGGCCACGCCGAGTACCAGCGGCAGCAGGATGATAATGATCTTGGCCAGAATCAGGCCAACGGTGATGATCCAGTCGAAGATGCCGGTCTCTTGCATAGCGCCGCCCTAGACCTTGGAAACCTGGAGCCGGCCGCCGGAAGCACCCAGCGGCAGCGTTTCTTCAATCGCCATCGACAGCAGCGCAGCACCCTCGGCGACCGCCTCGCTGACCGCTACCCGCAGTTGCACGGAGGCGCCGTGTTGCGATACCAGCGCGGTGTCACCCTCGGCCAGCCCCAGCCGGGCCGCATCATTACTATGGATACACAGCGCCGCCACCGCGCCGTCGGGGGTTTTTTGCAAGGCTGCGGCACGCCGCACCACCGCATCTACCGCGTACATCGGCAGATAAGCGATCCGTTCCAAGCCGCCGGGCGCCGTTTCAGCGTCGGTGGCGCAGTGCCCGTGCTGCGTATTATCCACGGAGATCTCGCCCAGTTGCTGCGCGAGCGCATCGCGCACCTCTGCAGATGAGTTCTGCTCGAAACCATCCAACTCGAGCAGATTACCAAGCACCCGCAGCACCTTCCAGGCAGGGCGGCTGGCACCGGGCGCGCGCGCCGCGGCGGGAAAACTCTGCCAGCGCCCCTCGACGTTCACCAGGGTTCCGGAGGTCTCGGCGTAGGTGTTGATGGGCAACAACACATCGGCATAGTCGCGCATGCGTTCGGTGACAAACGGCGTGAGCGCGACGACGAACTCAGCGTCCTGCAAAGCGGCCAGGGCCGCCGCGCCGTCGGCGCAATCGAACTCCGGCTCTATACCCAGCAACAGATAGTTATTGCGCGGAGCGGCGATCATCTGCGCGGCGTTCAGGCCGATATTTTTTCTCGCCGCGCCACCGATCGAGCGGTGCGGCAAGACGCCGGCCAGACAG
>JASBSN010000072.1 GCA_030148915.1 Thiogranum sp. | reverse complement strand
CCGGATAAGTACAGTATCCGCCGCTACCAGAAGCGCAACGGCCAGTATTCGCAGAAGTCCAAGTTCAATATTTCCAGCCGCGATCAGGCGCGCGCCATCATCGAGGCGCTGGAAGACTGGATGAAAGACTGATCTGGTCATGAATTTTTATCCGCCTGGGGTCGGCCCGGCGCAGCAGGCAGGCGGGCTGCTGCCAATGATGGTTCGCGGAGGATAGCTGATGCAAGAGATGCTGGAGCGACGCTCCTTTCTGCTCATGCTGGTGCTGGTGACGCTGCTGTTTCTCTACCTGCTCAAACCGTTCTTCGGGGCAGTGTTTTGGGCCTGTGTTATCGGGGTGCTGTTTTATCCGCTGTTTCGGCGGCTGTCGCAGCGCCTGGGCGATCGGCGCAACCTGGCGGCGCTGGCGACCCTGACGGTCTGTCTGGTGATGGTGATTATCCCGGTGCTGTTTGTGTTGGCGTCGTTTTTCCAGGAAGGCGTGGGGCTATACCAACAGCTGCAAAGCGGCGAACTGGACCCCGGATCGTATCTGGATAAAATCAAAAACGCCTTCCCGCTGCTCCAGCACCTGCTCGATCGACTGGGCGTGGATATTAACAACCTCAAGACCCAGTTCGCCGACACCGCCATCGCCGGCAGCCGCTTCATTGCCCAGCACGCTGTGCAGTTGGGGCAGGGCACATTGCAATTTTTCATCAGCCTCGGGCTGATGCTCTATCTGGCGTTCTTCATGCTGCGCGACGGCCCCAAGCTGGTCGCCCAGTTGGTGCGGGCCCTGCCGCTGGGCGACGAGCGCGAACGCCTGCTGTTCGCCAAGTTCGCCGAGGTCACCCGCGCCACTATCAAGGGCAATCTGGTTGTCGCCGCGGTCCAGGGGACCCTGGGCGGTCTGATTTTCTGGATCCTCGGCATCCCCGGGGCCCTGTTGTGGGGCGTGTCGATGATCCTCTTGTCGTTGATTCCACTGATCGGCGCCGGGCTGATCTGGGCGCCTGTGGCGGTGTATTTGTTTGCTGTGGGCGATTGGGTCCAGGGGCTGGTGCTCAGCGTCTTTGGCGTCGGCGTGATCGGGCTGGTGGACAATCTGCTGCGCCCGATTCTGGTGGGCCGGGATACCAAGCTGCCCGATTACATGGTGCTGCTCTCGACGCTGGGCGGTATCGTGTTGTTCGGCATGAACGGTTTTGTCATCGGTCCGCTGATCGCGGTGTTATTTACCGCGTTCTGGGGTATTTTCATTCGCGAGTTCAACGTCGCGGAGCACAGCTGAATTATTTGCGAATACCGTAGCCGGTTTTCAGCAGATACAGCGCCAGGCCATAGAGCAGAAGAATAAAACCGATAATAATCGCGTAGGACTGCCCGATGTCGATATCAGAGACGCCGAGAAAGCCATAGCGGAAGGCGTTGACCATATACAGTATGGGATTGATGCGCGAGACATGCTGCCAGAACTCCGGCAGCATACTGATGCTGTAGAACACTCCGCCAAGGTAGGTCAACGGCGTCAGCACGAAGGTCGGCACGATGGAGATATCGTCGAAACTTTTGGCGAACACCGCGTTGATCAGGCCGGCCAGCGAAAACAGCATGGAGGTGAGCACGACGGTACTGACGATCACCAGCAGGTTGTGCAGCGCCAGGTGGGTAAACAGCAGCGAGACCAGGCTGACCGCCAGACCGACCGCCATGCCGCGCGCCACGCCGCCGGAGACAAAGCCCAGAATGATCAGCCAGTACGGCAACGGCGAGACCAGCATCTCCTCAATGTGCCGATGGAATTTGCTGCCATAGAACGACGACACCACATTGGCATAGGAATTGGTGATCACCGCCATCATGATCAGCCCCGGGACGATATAGTCGATATAACGGAAGCCGTCCATGCTGCCGATCTGTGAGCCGATCAGATTGCCGAAGATGACAAAATACAGCGACATGGTGATCACCGGCGGTACGATCGTCTGCACCCAGATGCGCGCAAAGCGCAGCACTTCCTTGATGACGATCCCTTTGAAGGCGATGTACTGTTCGGTCAGTGTCATGGCGTGGCGGTGTTGCCGGCGTTGTTTTCCAGCATGTGCACAAACAGTTGTTCCAGCCGGTTGGTTTTGTTGCGCATGCTGAGGACTTCAATGCGGTGCTGCGACAGCGCCTCGAAGAGAAAATTGATGCTTTTGCCCCGCGATATATCCGCTTCCAGCGTGGTATCGTCGATCATGCGCACACAGTCGGTGATCGCCGGCGGCAGCGCCTGCACCGGCTCGCGGATATCCAGCACAAAGGTTTCCATGTGCAACTGACTCAGCAGCTGCTTCATGCCGCTGTTCTCGATCAACTCGCCCTCATCGATTATGCCGATATGCCGGCACAGACTTTCCGCTTCCTCGAGGTAGTGAGTGGTCAGTATGATGGTGGTGCCGCTGGCGTTGAGCTCACGCAGGTACGTCCACATGGAACGCCGGATCTCGATATCCACGCCCGCGGTGGGTTCGTCGAGAATCAGCAGCTTTGGCTGGTGGACCAGGGCGCGGGCGATCATCAGCCGACGCTTCATACCGCCTGAGAGATCACGCGCCTGCTCGCGGCGCTTGCTCCACAGGCCGAGCTGGTGCAGGGCCTGTTCGGCCCGGGCAAAGGCCGCTTTGCGCTCAATACCGAAATAACCGGCCTGGTTGACCAGAATTTCCTCGACCGGCTCGAAGACATTGAAATTGAATTCCTGCGGCACCAGGCCCAGCAGCCGCTTGGCGGCGCTGAAATCCTCGTCGATGTCGTGGCCGAAAATACGGATCCGGCCGGATGTCTTGGTGATCAGCGAACTGATAATACCGATAGTGGTGGATTTCCCCGCGCCATTGGGGCCCAACAAGGCATAGAAGTCCCCTTCGCCGACATCCAGGCTGACGCCTTTCAGCGCCTGAAAGCCGTTGGCGTAGGTTTTGGTAAGATTTTCGATGGATAAGGCGTGGTTCATCAGCGAGGATTTTAACACAGCCCCCGCGCAGATCCGTACCGGCGGGCGCGGCGAGCAGCGGCGTGCGTTCTAGCTGAAAACAATCAGCAATACGACAAAGGCGGCGACCAACGCAATGGGTATCAAGGCGCTGATCCATTCGGCCTGACTGGCGGCGCGACGCTCCTTGAAAGCCGCCTTGAGGCCCGGTCGAAACCACAGCAACACCACGACGACCAGCACGCCAAGCAGCAGTTTTTCCCACAGAGCCATGCTTTCCATGCAGCCATTGTAGCACTTAAATGGCCCTGGCTGTTTGCAAGCTCGCCCGCGGTGTGTAACATCGCTGCACTGCCCAGTGTGTCAATCGCAGGAGAGTCGGTCCGTGAGTGAAGAGCGTCGTTTTGTCCCCCTCAACATCGCCATTCTGACCGTCTCCGACAGTCGCACCGAAGCCACCGATACATCCGGAAAAACGCTGCACCAGCGCCTCAGCGCGGCCGGCCACCGAGCGGCGGAAAAGGCCATTGTGGTGGATGACATTTACGCGATCCGCGCCGTCGTCTCGCGCTGGATCGCAGACGCCGAGGTCCAGGCGGTGATCGCCACCGGCGGCACCGGCCTCACCGGGCGCGACGGCACGCCGGAAGCGGTGGAGGTGCTGCTGGACAAACGCATCGAGGGCTTCGGTGAACTCTTCCGCATGCTCTCTTACGAGGAAATCAACACCTCGACCATGCAGTCGCGTGCGCTGGCAGGGGTGGCCAACGGGACGTTCATTTTCTGCCTGCCGGGCTCCAGCGGCGCCTGCCGGACCGCCTGGGACCGGCTGATTGTCCACCAGCTCGATTATCGCACCCGGCCGTGCAATCTGGTTGAATTGATGCCGCGATTGACCGAGCGCTAGTCCGCGCGGGCCGCGCGACAGCGTTTGTTGGCCAGCGCGCGCGCCTGCGCGGCGGTCTCGATGGCCGGGTCGATGTAGATCTCGATCGCCAGGTTCGACAATAGCGTCTCCTTGTCGGGATTGCCCGCTGCGGCCCGCTGCACGACATCGAGCACTTCCTCGAGCGAACGTTGACGGGCCTTCAGGCCCTGAAAACGTCCCGCCATTGCGGCGAGGTCCTCGCAACGATAGTGCAGCTCAGCGTGCGCCGGCAGCGCCAGGAACAGTAAACATGCGAGGCGTAACAGCGTGGTCGATAGTTTCAGCGTCATGATCTCCGCGCGGCCGGTTTCGCCGCGCCTGCGTGTCGGACGGTCTTATGCGGGTGATGAGGACAAAACACTATTGTGCCTGGCGTTTGTTGCCGTACCATGACGCTTATGGCGGCAAACAGTCGAGCAGCGCGGTGTCCCGAATGTGCACAAATCATAGTGGTGGCCGGTTACGCCACGAGCGCCGCCGCAGCGCTCTGTGGGCGGGCTGCTTGATGTTTGCGGTGTTCGCGGCCAGGGCGCAGACGTTGGCGCCCGGGGAACCCGCGCCGGCGTTTCAGTTGACCGACCAGCAGGGTCAGCCGCACGCGCTGGCGGATTATCGCGGTCGCTGGGTCGTGTTGTATTTCTATCCCAAGGACGATACGCCGGGGTGTACCACCGAGGCTTGTGCGTTTCGTGATGATCTGCGTCAGTTGCAGCGGATGCACGTAGCCCTGCTCGGCATCAGCCTGGACAGCGTCGCCAGTCATCGCGCGTTTGCGGAAAAATACGCCTTGCCGTTCCCGCTGCTGGCCGACAGCGAGCAAGTGCTTCGTGATCTGATCGCACTGGGCGCCGCCGAGGCGGCCGGGGAGGCGCCATGACTGTCGAGCGGCTGGCGGCGCGCGTGGAAGAACTCGAAGGGCGCAACGCGCACCAGGAGGCCGCCCTGGAGACCCTCACCCGCACTCTGCTTGCTATGGAAAAACACTGCGCCGAGCAGGCTGAGCGGCTGCAACGGCTCGAGGCGCAGGTGCGCGCCCTGCAGGACGCCGGTGCCGGTGGCGCGGTGCACGAGCGCCCGCCGCATTATTGAGCGTCACTTTTTCAGTAATGCTTTCAGCGCGGCGAACGGCTGATGGGTCGCCGTCTCGGTCTCGGTCTCGGTGCCGGCAGACCCCGACTGATCGGCTTCCAGCAGCCGCTGGTGCTCGTTATCGTGGCAGTACAGACACAACAGTTCCCAGTTACTGCCGTCGTCGGGGTTGTTGTCGTGGTTATGGTCGCGATGGTGCACGGTGAGTTCGTGCAGATTGTCGCGGTTGAACTCGCGCCGACAGCGTCCGCAGATCCACGGATACAGCTTTAACGACTTCTCGCGGTAACCGAGCTCACGGGCATCGCGGTTGCGGTGAGTTTCGGCAACCAGCTGATCGAGTCGACTGCCGGCGGATGCCGGTGGTTTCTGGCTCATGGTTTTATTCACCTCCGAGGCGACCAACGTGAAGCTAAGTTTAACCTATCGTTGGGCCCGACTCCCAGCCGCCCGTCGTGCCGCGGGGCGGGATTGCCCTGGCTCTTCTAATAAATTGTTACAACAAATATTATATTTAACAATATGTATAGAATTAAAGTTAATGCAAATACTAATCCGGTAGCGGGGTTCCGGCGGCCGCGGGTTTAGCGATGAAGACTCTTGTCGAGGGAGGGTTTACGAAGGTCCGTGGTGAGAGGGTGCCGAGGCTTCGGCAGCCCGGCGGAGCAGGGCCTGCCAGTGTTTGTCCGCCAGGTAGGCCCAACTGGCGGGATCGGCAAGAATCTGTTGCTCGAAAAACCGCGCGTAGTGCTGCACGGCCGTTTGCACATCGTTGCACAGCAGCGGTTCGCCGACGATAACCGTCAGCCGGCGTCCCGAGGAGTGAAACCAGGCGGGTATCATCGGCACCCGCATGCGCACCGAGACGCGCGCTGCCCAACCCGGCAGCCCCACCTCCTGACCAAACATGCGCACCGCAACGCGTTGGGCGGAGCGGTCCTGGTTGTCCAGCGTCGCCGCCACCAGTTTGCCCTGGCGCAAGACCTTGAACATCGCCCGCGACAGCTCGAACGGATTACCGCCGCGCACCATCAGCACGCAGAGCTTCATACGCTCGTAGAAATCCAGCGCGATACGGGTGCGCGCCGGGGTGGCCGGATTCTTGGCCACCAGCAGCATGTCGAAATTGTGACCGATGCGCAGGGCCGAGAAGGCGCTGCCGACATTGTGCGGTACCGCCAGCACCGCGCCGCCATGGGTTTCGATCAGTTGGCGCAGGCGCTCCCGATCCTCCGGAGCCATGCGAATACGCGCCAGCGCTGCCTGCTCGCCCTGCCGGTAGAGACGGAAAAAATTGTCGATAATCCCCAGCGCATTGGTCAGAAAACGGCGGTGAATCCGCCGTGCGTCCGCGCTCCCTGCAAGCCGTGCCACGTCCTCGCAGGCGCCGCGCAAGCGGTATCCGGGTAGGGCATAGGCGAGGCGCAACAAAGCCGTGATCAGGCGCGCCGGCAGCAGTGCGATAGCGGGTGGCGTGTGGCCGATCAACCAGTGAAGCGCGGGGAAGGCCAGCGCCTTGAGGCGGGTGCCGCTGAGCAAAGAGGCAGGCCGTGCGGCGGGCTCGGTGACCGTCACGCGGCCGAGATAGAGCGCCGGCGAATACAGCACGGCGGCGGGTCTGGAGGCGTCCTGGTGCTGAGTCATGAAGCGCTCGGGTGGGTCCGCGAGCCTTCATCATACCGGATTTGCCGATGAGACATCGCCGACCTGCTGGGGTAAAATAGACGATTGATTTTTGCGCTACAGTGATTGCTCGGAGGTAGTTCATGAATACCCGTACCCCCCTGTCTTTAATGGATTTCGTCAAGGCAGCCAAGACCCGGATCAGCGAAGTGAGTCCACGGGCGCTGCAAGACAGCCTGGAGGGCGCCGAGGATCTGCTGGTGGTGGACGTCCGCGAACCGGCCGAATACGAACAGGCGCATATCCGCAATGCGTTACTGGTGCCGCGCGGTATTCTGGAAGCGGCCGCCGACCCCTCTTACCCCAAGCAGGTCCCCGAGCTGTCCTCGGCCCGCGAGCGTCATCTGGTCCTGTATTGCGCCACCGGCGGGCGTTCGGCGATGGCCGCCGACACCTTGCAACAGATGGGGTTCAAGCACGTCACCAGTCTCGACGGCGGCTTTGTCCGCTGGGTCGAAGAAGGCATGCCGGTGGTCGCCGGCGCCAGCTACGTTTGAGCCCGCCCGCTCACTCGGTCAGGCTGGACAGAATCAGCGCCATATGCTCGAGGGGTAAAGAAAAATGCCCCGCGCCGGGTACCACCTCCAGCGTCGAGTCGGCTAACCGGGCGTGCAAATACTGGCTGTGAGACAGCGGCACGACCCGATCGCAGGTGCCGTGCCAGAGCTGAACCGGCCGCTGAATGTCGGCCGGTTCAAACCCCCAGGGTTGGCGGAACAGGCGCAGATCCTTGAGGCTGCCGGCGCTGCCCTGGGCGAAACAGGCTCGCAGGCTGGGCAGGAACGCCGCGCGGATGTCGGGCCGCGACAATATCTGCCGGTCGCGGCCGCCGTTGAGCAGGGCGATGGCGCGGATCAGCAGCGCGGGTGCCCAAGCTCCCAAGGCGGCCACCGGCCGGCCGATGCTTAGCCTGAACAGACGCGGGTGGCGATGCGCAAGATAAATCAGCAGACGCACCGAAGCGCGCATTTCGCCGCGCAAGGCAGCGTCGTGCAAGGGGCCGAGACCGGCCACCAGTAGTACCCGTTGCACCTGGGTGGGTAAGGCATGGGCGCAAGCCAGCGCGCAGGGCGCACCGCCGGATACGCCGATAATCTGAAAAGTTTCGATAGCCAACGACCGGCAAAGCGCGGCAACATCGGCGGTCCAGGCCAGCAGAGACTCGTCAGCTCGCGGTGTGCTCAGACCGTAGCCTGGACGGTCGGGTGCGATTACGCGCAGCCCGGCGGCGCGCGCGCCGCTGTCGATCAGGCGGCATTCCAGGCGCGAGCCGGGCAGACCGTGAAGATAGAGCACCGGCCGTCCCGCGGGTGCACCGTACTGCGCATAGCCCAGCCGTCGGCCGTCGGCCAGCGTCAGACTGAGGGCCGTCGGAGCGTCCTGCGACAAGATCGGCATGCACTTGATGATAGGCGATGTGTCGCCGTCTGACCACGGTGCCGGTCCGTTGTGCGGCGCTCAGCGCGAGACGACCTGCGCCGGTCCGCGGTACCAGGAGCCGTCCGGTTGCAGGCAGGCGGTACCATAGGCTTGGGCCTCCTTGCCGCCGACAATGACCGTCATCTGGTATTCACGCTCCTGCAGACAGCTCGCCGCCGGTGCGCCGGGGCGATAACGGCGCTGCGGGGGCGCATAGGACCGCGGCGGGTAGGCGGGTGGCGGATAGGACTCCTGGCGTGAATTGGCGATCACATAGCCGAACAGGCCACCCACCAGCAGACCGTAGACCAGTTTTTCATCGTCGTCGCTGTCGTGTGCCCGATAGCGGTAGCCGCCGTGCGGGGCATGATGGTAGTCGTGAAAAGGCCGGTGATGCGGTTCTCGGTAACGGTCGTCCGCCGAACCGGATTGGAAGCCGGTCGCCAGGACGGTGGTCAGCACTAGCTGGCCGATTCGGATTGCAGGTGATCGCATGGAAGGCTCCTGGAATGCATTACACCTGGCCTGTTAACGCCCAAGGCGGCGAAAGGGTGACAGCCGGATAAAAAAATACCATGCTCTGTCGTGGGCCAGGGCCGAGGCTACGATGCAGGTGGGTAAGAGTGAAAAAATCAATGAAAATCATCTTTCTCATGGTATTCCCCGTCCTGCTGACGGCGTGCGCCGGGTGGCCCGGGGAGCGCGCCGCGCCGGTGGTGCGGGTGCTGGATGCCGCGCAGGTCACCGAGTGCAGGACCGCCGGCTCGGTGCATGTGTCGGTCGAGGACCGGCTGGGGTCGTTGCAGCAGATCGACGGCGCGGTGCGCCACGAGCTGGAAATGCTG
Organism: Thiogranum sp.; assembly: GCA_030148915.1. Classification (GTDB taxonomy): domain Bacteria; phylum Pseudomonadota; class Gammaproteobacteria; order DSM-19610; family DSM-19610; genus Thiogranum. Next base: position 39,776 of record JASBSN010000072.1, on the reverse strand, counting down.
GCCAAAGGCAGCGCGCTGCAACTGCAGGGCAACGCCATTGTGCCTATTGGCGCCATCGACCGCGGCAACCAGTCGTTTGCGGTGTACCGCTGCCCCTGAGTGATTGTTAACGCCGCCGGATAGTTGCCCATGCCCGCCTTTACGCTCAGTACTGTGGATTATATAACCATCGCCTTGTACGCGGTGGTGGTGCTGGCTATCGGCGTTTATTTTGCCCGCCGCGAGCACGATGCCGAGCAGTATTTTCTCGCCGGGCGGCGTATGACCTGGCCGCTGATCGGGATCTCGCTGTTTGCCTCCAACATCTCCAGTACCACGTTAATCGGGCTGTCCGGTAACGCCTATGGGCAGGGGATCGCGGTGTTCAACTACGAATGGATGGCGGCGTTGGTGCTGGTGATTGTCGCGGCGTTTTTTCTACCGGCTTATTTGCGCGCCCGTGTCTACACCATTCCGGAATTTCTCGAACGCCGCTTCGACCGTCGCGTGCGCTATTATTTTTCCGCACTCACGCTGTTCCTGAATATTGTCGTCGACACCGCCGGCAGCCTGTACGCCGGTGGGCTGGTGGTGCAGCTGATCTTGCCGGATGTGCCGCTGTGGCAGATTATCGGTGCGCTGACACTGGTCGCCGGTCTGTATACCGCAGCCGGCGGTCTGGCGGCGGTGATGTACACCGATGCGCTGCAGGCGCTGCTGTTGAGTGCCGGGGCGTGCGTGATTGCCTGGACCGCGTGGGAGCGCATCGACGGCTGGGACGCTATCCTGGCGGTAACCCCTGCGCAACAGCTGTCGTTGATCCTGCCGGCCGATGACCCGCACCTGCCGTGGCCGGGGCTGTTCACCGGGGTGCTGCTGATCGGCTTTTACTTCTGGGGGATGAACCAGTTCATGGTGCAGCGCCTGCTCAGCGCCCGCAGCCTCGAACACGGGCGCCGCGGCGCGCTGTTGGCGGGGCTGCTGAAACTCTCGGTGTTGTTTGTCATGGTCATGCCCGGCCTCATGGCGCGTGTGCTCTACCCGGATCTGGCCGATCAGGATCTGGTGTTCCCGGTGATGATGTTTGATCTGCTGCCTCCGGGTCTGTTGGGGTTGGTCTTTGTAGGTCTGTTGGCGGCGCTGATGTCGAGTATCGATTCCACCCTCAATTCCGCCTCCACGCTGGTGACCATGGATTTTATCCATACCCGTGCGCCCGGTCTCAGCCGGCGCTCGCTGATGTGGGTCGGGCGCGGCGTAACGGTGCTGTTCATGCTACTGGCCATGGCCTGGGCACCGCAGATCGCCCGTTTCAGTTCACTGTTCAATTATCTTCAACAGGTGCTGGCTTACAGCGTCAGTCCGGTGGTGGCGGTGCTGGTGCTGGGCGTATTCTGGCGCGGCGCAACCGCCAACGGCGCCGTGGCCGCACTGCTCGGGGGGCTGCTGGCGGGCGCGCTGCTGTTTTATCTCAACGTCGTGACGCCGCTGCTGCACCTCCAGTTTCTCTATGTACCGCTGATACTGTTTGTTCTCAGTGTGGTGTTGCTGGTGGTGGTAAGCCGGCGTGGCGTACGGCGTGGCGACATCGAGGCGTTGTTGTGGAACGCCGCCGGGCAGGAGGCCTCGTCGGCCGCGCCGGTGCGCTGGTACGGCGGTTTTCGCCTGCAGGCGTTGTTGCTGCTACTGGCAACCGCCTGGCTGGTGATCGCGTTCGCCTAAGGCTCAAAGCTGTGTGCCACCGGCCGGTCGGGTACGCTGCTCTTCGCACGAGCCGCCACAGACTAAATTCGCGCTGAGGCTGGGAAACGCGCTGACCATCGACACCACAACGGTCGCCAGATAGGGGATCGACTGAACCAGCAGCACAATAATCCACAGCAGCAGGTCGAGCGTGCCGGTTTCGTAGCGGCTGCCGAGCACCCCGGCCATCGTCCACAACGCGACCATCAGCAGCAGTTCCTGGCGCGCCACGGCCAGGGCTTTGAACAAGGCGCTGGCGCGGGCCATTTTCGGCGTGCGCATGAACGGCTTGTTGCGCGTGAACAGGCCCAGCCACATGGCTCTGGCGATGGTGTGCGACAAGGCCAGGCCGGCCAGCGACGCGGCCAGGGTCTGGGTGATCGTGCCGACGATGCGCGCACCACGGTACAGATAGAGACCCTTGGCGATCTTGAAACTGAACAGCACCAGCGGCAGGGCCGAGAAAATAATCAGCGGCGGGTCGATGCGCAGCGGGTAGAGGATCATCGCCACAGACCAGCCGAGGGCGGCCAGGTTGAACAGCAGATTGACGCCATCGGCGATCCACGGCAACCAGCCGGCCATGAAGTGATAGCGCTGGCCGGATGACAGTTTGCCGCCGTTGAAGCCCAACAGATCGCCGATATGGTGGCGAATGATCTGCATGGCGCCGTAAGCCCAGCGGAAACGCTGATTGCTGTAACCCTGGAAGGTGTCGGGCATCAGGCCCTTGCCATAACTTTTGGCGATATACATCGCTTCGTGGCCTTCGCGGAAAATCATCAGGCCCAGTTCCGCATCCTCGGTAATGCACCACTCGCTCCAGCCGCCTACCTCTTGCAGCACCGAGCGTCTCACCAGGGTCATGGTGCCGTGCTGGATGATGGCGTTACGCTCGTTGCGGGTCACCATGCCGATGTAGAAGAAACCACGGTATTCCGCGTACGCCATCGCCTTGAAGGCGTTTTCATCCACGTCGCGGTAGTCCTGCGGGGCCTGCACCACGGCGATCTGCTCGCGTTCGAACTGCGGCGCCAGGTCGCGCAGCCAATTCGATGCCACGACGTAGTCACTATCGATCACACCGATGACAGTGGCTTCGGCCGCGGTACGCTGCAGGGCGTAGTTCAGGGCGCCCGACTTGAACCCCGAGAGAGGGTCGACATGGAAAAACCGGAAGCGCTCGCCAAGCTTACGGCAGTGCGCCTGCACCGGTTTCCATACCTCGGGGTCGCGGGTGTTGTTGTCGATCACCAGGACTTCGTAATGCGGATAGTCCAGCAGCGCCAGCGCATCCAGCGTTTTAATCAGCATCTGCGCAGGTTCGTTGTAGGCCGGCACATGGATGGACACCATGGGCAGTTCGCTGTCCTCGACCGGCTTGGGCACGATCTGACGGCGGCGCTCCTTGACCCACAGCGCCTCGGCCCATTCATGAGATTCGACCAGTACCACCAGAATCACGCCGATCATACCGATCAGCATCAGGATGCCGACGATAATGGCGCTCAGCGACAGGTACTGCTGGGTGTAGTTATAGACAATCCAGACCATCGCTGTGGCCAGCGCGTAGGCGATGACGGCGAGAAACCCACGGCCGCGGTTATTCAGCGTCTTGGCGTCGATCAGCAACAAGGCGAAGACCACCAGCGCGAGCACCACCGAGAGCCCCGCCAGTTCGCGCCATTGTGGAATCTCGACGATCGGTTTGGTGAATTCGAACTTGGGTTTGCGATAGGTGTCGAATACTCCCCAGTACGCGCCCACGCCGCTTTCGATACGGGTTTTCCATGGCTGATCGAACGCTTCCATTACGTAGTAAACGTAGTTCTCCTGATCGGCGCGCTGCAGAAAACGACGCAGAAAGATCGCTTCGTTGGCTTCCGACGCGACAGCGCCACGGCGTGTGCGCCCGTTGCTTGGCCAGCCGACTTCGGCGATAACTATCGGCTTGTCAGGGTACTTGGCTTTGAGCTCATTCATGCGCTCGACGATGAAATCCACGGCGTCGTCGATGTTCACGCCTTCCCAGTAGGGCAGCATGTGCACACCGATGTAATCGACTTCCTTGACCAGCTCGGGGTGTTTGAGCCAGACATGCCAGGGTTCGGCGGTACTGACCGGCATGCCCACCTGGGCGCGCACCCGGCGGATATAGCCGATCAGCTGGTCGACGCTAAGGTTCTCGCGCAGCAGGACTTCGTTGCCGACCAGCACGCGCACGACGTTGCGCCGGTAGCGATCGGCGTATTGGATAAGCCGCTGTACTTCGGACTCGTTCTGCTGCAGGTTTTTGTCCAGCCAGGCGCCGAGGGCGACATTGATACCGTACTTGCGCGCCATCGCCGGTATCTCGGCGAATGCGCCTTCCATGCGGTAGGTGCGCACGGCGAAGGTGGTGCCCGAGAGCAGGGCCAGATCGGCCTCGATGTCTTCCCGGCTCGGCAGCTTGTGCTGGATCGGGTCGTCGTCGGCCTGCATGGGTGAAAAGGAAAAACCCTGGATGACCTCGGGCCACGGGGCCTCGGTCTCGGGGCTGTTGATATAGGCCCAGAGCGTAACGGTGATAGCGGCGATGGTGGCGGCGATAATCAGGTTAAATCGAGTCATCGAAAAGCGGCAAGGGCGGGAACATCGGGCGCCTATTATCGCCGTAATGAGGGAAAATTTGAAACAACGAATATAGTGGTACTGGAAAAGCGGTGGGCTACGGTTCAGAATCCACCGGGGCTGGCCATTGACAATAAGGAGAGGGGCAATGAATGATTTACATTCTGGCTCAACTGCGGTAGGGGTGCTGCGGCGCGGCAGGTGGTCGCGGTATTTACTGCCCCGGCAGCCGGCGCAGGTGGTGGGGTTGGTGGCCTTTTTCGCTCTCTGGGCGCTGTTGTGGGTGCGTTGCGCGCACGCCGAAGGCGAGTTGACACGGGAGATGATTCGCGCCCTGATGGAAAGCACCGATAAGGCTTCCATGCAACGCGACACGGCGGCGATCGGCGCCGCACTCGGCAGCGGTTTCTATAAATACATCGCCATACCCGCCGAGCCGTTGCCGGCCACAGCCCGAATGAATAAACAGCAATACCTGGAGATGATCGAGCGTGGTTGGAAAAATACCGGCAGCTATCAGTACCGGCGCGAGGATGTGACGATCAATCTGTCGCCTGCAGGGGACAGCGGCGAGTCTTTTTCCACGGTTATCGAACGCTTCGATATCGACGGTAGAGCAATGCTCAGCAAGGTCCGGGAATACGCCCGCTATGGTCTGGAGAACGGCCGCGCCGTGATTGTGAATATCGACAGTCAGACCCTGGTCGGTGACAGTACCCCCGAGTGATATAGTTTATGTCCGCACCTTCTTTCTGGAGCCGCTTGCAGCGCTATATCATTACCGGCATCTTCACCGCCGTTCCCCTGTGGATCACCTGGCTGATTTTCACTTTCACGCTCGAACAGCTCTCACGCGTCGGCCGGCCATGGGCCAACGCCATGGTCGAGCAGTTTCAGGGCCAGTGGCCGAATCTTACCGGCTGGGTGCAGGCTGCCTGGTTTCAGTCGACGCTGGCCGTCGTGCTGACCCTACTGGCTTTTTACCTCTTGGGCTGGCTCGCGACGCAGGTGATAGGCCGTCGCGCGATTGGCTTTTTTGACAGTATCATCGCGCGCATCCCCCTGGTGCAGAAAGTCTATAGTGCCACCAAGCAGATGATGCAGGCGATTCAACAGAAACCGGAAGGCGCCGAACGCGTGGTGCTGATTGAATTTCCTTCCCCGGACATGAAAGCAGTGGGCTTTGTGATGCGTGTGCTGATCGATGATAATACCGGCGAAGAGTTGGCCGCCGTGTATGTGCCGACCACTCCCAATCCGACTTCGGGGTATCTGGAAATTGTTCCGGTGAAGCATCTGGTGCAGACTGACTGGAGCATGGACGAGGCAATGACGTTTATTATCTCCGGCGGCGCGGTGGCGCCGGATCATTTCCGTTACCGTTAACCCCGGCAAGCGCCCACCTATTGCGGTCCGTTCCATGTCATCGATTGTTTCCGTGAGTAACCTGTCAAAGACCTATGCCGGTGGCTATCGGGCACTGAACGACGTCAGTCTGGAAATCGCCGAAGGCGAGATTCTGGCCCTGTTGGGCCCTAACGGTGCCGGTAAAACCACCCTGATTTCGATTGTCTGCGGCATTGTCAACGCCAGCGAAGGGTCGGTCAGGGTAGGCGGTTATGATATTATTAAAGACTATCGCCGTACCCGCGAATTGATCGGACTGGTGCCCCAGGAACTCACTCTGGGTCATTTCGATACGGTCTGGAATACCCTATGCTTCAGTCGCGGGCTGTTCGGTAAAAAACCCGATCCGGCCTATCTTGAGCGGCTGCTTAGAGATCTGTCGCTGTGGAGCAAACGCGATACGGAAATCATGGCGCTTTCGGGCGGCATGAAACGCCGCGTACTGATCGGCAAGGCGTTGTCGCACCAACCCCGGGTATTGTTCCTCGACGAGCCGACTGCGGGGGTGGATGTCGATCTGCGTAAAGACATGTGGGGGCTGGTGCGCGGTCTGCGCGAATCCGGAGTGACCATCATTCTCACCACACATTACATCGAAGAGGCCGAGGAAATAGCCGATCGCGTCGGCATTATCGCTGACGGCCGCTTGATACTGGTCGACGATAAACAGGCGCTGATGCAGAAGCTGGGACGAAAAGCGATGATTATCGAACTGGAACAACCGCTCGCTCGTGTGCCGGACACGCTGGCGGTCTGGGGGCTCGAGCTGTCGGGCGACGGTTGTCAGCTTACTTATACGTATGACCCGCGGAGCGCGCGCACCGGGATACCCGGCCTGTTGCAAGCGATCAGCGAAGCCGGTCTGCTGCTAAAGGATTTTAAAACCACGCAGAGTTCTCTGGAAGAGATTTTTGTCGGTCTGGTAAAAGGCAAAGCATGAATATCCAGGCGGTAAAAGTCATCTATAAATACGAAATGCTGCGCGCCTGGGAAACGCTGTTGCAGAGTTTTGCCTCGCCGGTGATTTCCACGGCATTGTATTTTGTCGTCTTTGGCTCGGCGATAGGCGGGCGCATCGAGCGGGTTGACGGCGTGGCCTACGGCTCATTCATCGTGCCCGGTCTGATGATGCTGGCCTTGTTGACGCAGAGTATCGCCAACGCCTCGTTCGGCATTTTCTTTCCCAAGTTCACCGGTACCATCTACGAGGTGATGTCCGCGCCGGTGTCGTTCATGGAGATTCTGCTCGGTTACGTGGGTGCCGCCGCGACCAAATCACTGATCATCGGCTTGATCATCCTGGCCACGGCGGGGTTTTTTGTCCCGCTTGAGATCGCCCACCCGGTATGGATGTGCGCTTTTCTGCTGCTCACTTGTATTTCTTTCAGTCTGTTCGGCTTCATCATCGGTCTGTGGGCCAAGGATTTTGAGAAACTCCAGCTTATTCCACTGCTGGTGATTACGCCGCTGGTGTTTCTCGGCGGCAGTTTTTATTCAGTGAGCATGCTGCCGCCTACCTGGCAGACGGTGACGCTGTTCAACCCGGTGGTTTATCTGATCAGCGGGTTTCGCTGGAGTTTTTTCGAGGTTTCCGATGTCAGTGTGGGTACCAGCCTGAGCATTGTGTTGTTGTTTCTCGGGCTGTGTCTGCTGGTGGTCTGGTGGATGTTTCGCACCGGCTACCGGCTGCGGCAGTAAAGCGGCTGGCACCGCAACAGCCATTGTGCCCTTTTTGCGCCGTCACTGTGCCGCTCAAGGCCACCGCGCCCGAAAACCGGGCGATTTGCCCCGATCGGTTTTCTTCCGTCTGACAGAATCGTGCGCTGCTACAGTCGCTTACCCCATCCGCTAAAACTGGCACACATAGTGCAAATTTTTTCCATCAATAGAGCCACCGAGCGAGTCATATGTCTCAGTCAGTAAAAGATACTCTGCAGCAGGATCATGCGGCGGTCTGCGCCTTGGTCGAAGCACCCGTACGCGCCCTGGCCAGGCGCGCGGTGCGTGTCTGGTTTAATCGCGATCGACTCGACCAGGCCTTGTCCGGCGCTTGGGCGCTACAGCCGCCTTTACCCTGCGATTTGATCTATGCGATTGATACGCAAGGCCGCCAGGTCAGCTCCAATGTTTACACCGCGGTGCTCGATCGGGACGCCTATCATCAGGATCTGTCCCGGCGTCCTTATGCCATACCCACGGCAGTATTGAATAATGCGGCATTCCAAGGCGTCTTTCTCTGTGATACTTATATCAGTCAGGTGACTCACCGCCCCTGCGTTACGCTGCTCTACGGGGTCACTTCGGGCCCCGTCGCCTTGGGGTTTATCGCCGCCGATCTCAATCCCGGGGCGGTTTTTGGCGGTTGAGGGGAGCAAAAAGTGAGAAGTATTATTTCCTATGACGAAGTTATATCGTCGTGCGTAACGCCATAAAAACTAATAATAAATAACAGCAACCGGCAAAAATGTCGGAAGGCCAGCTTCCGATTGCCCGCAACCCCTTTTTACAACCTATTGTTTATTTTATATAATTCTGTTGGCAAGAAACGTGCTTCAGTGGAAGTCATACCGATGCAGATCAGCGCAGGGCGGCACTGGTCTACACTGTAAATAAAAGTAGATAGAAAAATTCGCACAACCTCTTGTGTCACCCAGCAAAGGGGTGGCCCGGCATCTGGACTCATAAGGATATTTCCCGTTTTGCCCGTCATCGTGCGGATACGCTACGCCGTCAGGTTTGGGCGGCGCCTTAGTCATGATTCAGTAGCTGTGGGGACGGTTATGAGTGAAAAGCCTTTAGTAGATCTCAATCCGATTAATTTTCTGCAAACCTTCGTCACCCAGAGTGTCAAGGTTGCCGGTCAGTTCGGCTGCCCGAGCTGTCAGAGCCACCTTTCGTATATCGAATACCTCGGGCTGTCCGCCAGCAGCTGTTTTGAGTTGTCCTATCGCGACACTCATGAGTTGTGCGGCAAGATCGACCTCAATCAGTACTCGGACCTTATCGTCAGTATCAAAAATCAGATCGGCGGTAACTTTTCCCGCGCCTCGAGTGATCCCGGCGTGGTGCGCGTGGTCAACACCCGCTGCCCGTTCGGCGATGCGGTAAAAGAGGCACCCGAGCTGTGTCGCATGACCTCCAGTGTGTTTGGCGGTATTGCGGCGCGTAACTTTGGTTACGCCAAAGTAGCGTTGAAAAAGCGCCTGGCGACCAATGACGGCATGTGCGAGGTGTGTATTTATACCGATCGCGAAAGTGCCGCCGAGTTCGACGGTGATGAATATGAGAGCGAGGCGGGCGTCGTGGTGTCAAAATCGGTCGAGTCGGGCAGTGCGGTTCGTGTCGAGGAGGGCCTGCACAAGTATTGGTGTCATACCCACGATGCGGGGGAAAAAAATCGTCCCAAAACATTTGTAGTAGCCGAATCGGCGGCGATGCGCAAAATCTTCAAGACGGTTGAAATGGTAGCCAGCGCCAGCGCCAGCGCCAGCGTACAGATCTCCGGCGAAACCGGCGTCGGAAAAGAGTGGGTGGCGCGCGCCACGCACGCGCTCAGCGATCGTTGGGAGCAACCCTTTGTGGCCGTCAACTGCGGGGCTATCCCCGAGAGCCTGATCGAAAGTGCGCTGTTCGGGCACGAAAAAGGGGCCTTCACCGGCGCCTATAACGTTCATCACGGCTATTTTGAGCGCGCCGACAAGGGTACGCTGTTTCTGGACGAGATAGACTCGCTGCCGGTCTCGGCCCAGGCGCGCCTGTTACGCATTCTGCAGGAAGGTGAATTCGAGCGGGTGGGGGGCAGACAGACGTTGAAATCGGACGTTCGCACCATCTGTGCCTCGAACCGCGATATCGGCTCGCTGGTGACATCCGGCGATTTCCGTCAGGATTTGTTTTACCGGCTGAGCGTTATCCCGATTCACATTCCACCGCTGCGCGAACGCCCGGAGGATCTTTCCGCGCTGGTCAGTCACTTCCTGCGTAAGCTCGCCGATAAGTACAAGTGCAAACCAAAAGTGTTGAACGAATCGGCCTGGCTCATGGCCATGGGCTATTCGTGGCCGGGAAATGTGCGTGAATTGGAAAACATTCTCGAACGCGCTTTTCTTTTTACCCAGGGCCAGGTCATCGCCACGCTGGATGTCGCCGAGGAGGCGGACGCGGCCGGCGCTTCTGCGGCCATGGCCAACTTCGATTTGCGCGCGGTAAAAAAGAACGCCACCATGGCGCTGGAAAGAAAGATCATCCACGCCGGGCTGAACCGTTTTTCCGGAAATGTCAGCAAGGTCGCCCGTTCCATGGGCATTACACCGCGGGCGGTGCACCAGAAGATGAAATCTCATGGCATCGACCCGTCGACCTATCGCAGAAAAGTTGAAACGCCGCCCGCAGATCTGGCCTGATGCTGCAATGAAAAGGCTTCAGTCGCCGCTCTGCGCTGACTGGCGCGCAGCGCGACAGGCGCGAAACTGCTGACCGATCTGTAATAGAAAACGCAGCGTCTCCTGGGTTTCCGGCTCCCGGGCTATCGACCAGAGGCCCTTTAACCCGCCGCCCGCCGGGGTGGCGCGCCCGGCGTGTGCCGTCGCCTCGTCCATGCAGACGAGCATATCTTCGAGCAGATGTTGTTGCAGCATCCGGTCGAGCGCCTCGACCAGACCGGGTAATGCCGGTAAAACTCGGTCCAGCCCCGATCTGTTGAGCCGATCCAATAGCGTCATACTGCCGCTGACAAGCTCGCCCAGACGCACAATCATTTCGTCGCTGAGTGCGTCCTGAACCGCGCCGATCACCCGTGCCAATTGGGCGACACGCTGCAGATCGCCGTTATCGAGCATGGTCGTGAGCAGCGGGATGGCCCGGTGCGCGCCGCTGCGCTCGATCTGATCGAGCAAGCCGGCACCGCCGGCCAGCGTCTGCGCTAGGCGGGTGACCATTTCGTCGGTAAGGGCGTCCTGCATGCCGGTGAGCAGGCGGCGCAACTCGGCGCTGGTCTGCTCATCGGGGTTGGCGACTGCCTGGTTTGCTTCGGTACTCATGTGATTGTCTCCGTGGGGGTCTGGTTACAGAAGTCCGCGTACCGAGTTCCAGTAAAGTTTGTTGTAAGCAAGCTTGAACCAATGGATCATCTGTGTCGGTGATTGCGGCTGAGGCGGGTGCAGGTAGTCGAACGAGGCGTAGGTAGCACGGTCTTTACCGGCCTCGATAAAGCAAAAGACTTTGCCCTCATAAGCCCTGACCATGGTGCCCTGCCTGACCAAAGTGCTGAGGTTTTCACCCAGCGTTTCGGCCTCGTAATGGGCGGTCGAGCCGGCTTTACTGATCGGGATGTTGGTGGTGTCACCGAGCACAAATACGTTCTCAGTTCCCTGCATTTGCAGCGTGGCGGGGTCGGTGGGAATCCAGCCGCCCGCGCCCAACTCATTTTCCAGAATGACCGACATGCCGTTGTGGGGGGGTACGGTGATCAGCAGGTCGTAATCGAGCACACTGCCTTCTTCGCTGTGTACCTGCTGCTTGGCGCCGTCGACCTCTTTGGCATTGAACAGGGTTTCATAATTGATTCCCAGCTTGTCGAACTCTCTCTGCGCCCATTTGCCGACATTTTCCAGTGAGTGCAGGCGGCCGATCGGGTAGGTGTAATAGAACTCCACCTGGTCCAACATGGCGCGATCTTTGAAATAATCGTGCATCATGAAGGTCAGCTCCAGTGGCACCATCGGACATTTATGCGGAACGCCGGTAACGATCGCCACCCGTCCGCCCTTGAACTGCTGCAAGGCGGCAAAGGTTTTCTGCGCCGCCTCCAGCGTGTAGACGTGATTGGCGTGCTCGGCGAGCCCCGGCACGCTCTCGGGATTGGGCCGCGAACCGGTGCAGATGACCAGGTAATCGTAGGCGTGACTGACTCCGGCTTGGGTTTCCACCCGGTTATGCTCCAGGTCAAAGGTTTTCACCGGATCGACGTGAAAAGTGATACCGGGCTCGAGCAGCGAGCGCTGATCCTGGTAGAGATCCTCCGCGGCCATGCGACCAAACGCCACGTATAACAGGCCAGGCTGGTACATATGCTTATCGGTCGCCGAGAGCATGGTGATGCGAACCTGGTTGGAAGCCAGCTCCGTGGCAAGACGGCGGGCAAGGTTGTTGGCCAGGATGGTGCCGCCGGTGCCGCCTCCAACGATAACGATTTTCTTCATGTGGTCACCTCCAATGGGGTTAAAAGCGCTGCTTGTTTACTTGCTTTTGCGTACCTGAATGTAGTAAACGCCGTCCTCTTCGCGCGTGCCGAGGAGTTCGTGCCCGACTTTGGCGATCCATTCCGGTATGTCGTGGGCGGAACCTTTGTCGGTTGACAGAACTTCCAGTTCATCTCCGACCTTGGCCAGCTTCATGGCCGCGATCAACTCCATCAGCGGCCCCGGGCAAAAGGAGTTACGTGCGTCAACGCGCTGAGAGTCGCTCATGGGTACCTCGCTATAGATAAAAACGTCTGCTGATCGGTTGAATTAAAAGGTGACAACGTGTGCATCCTCACAATCGGAAATAAACTTGGTCAAACCCAGCGGCGCTTCGAAATAGGGTTGCAGCTGTCCGTCCGGAATATCGAGCACTTCCATTGCCATGGAGCAGGGATAGATCTTTGCATCGCCGAGCTCGGCGGCCTGGCGGAATAAATCCTCGAAGGGAGGGACGTGTTTCATCTCCATGAAATGGCCGATGTTGCCCTCGGCCGGTGCTGGAAGGTGTTTGCCTCTGACGAAGTACTGCAGGGCGTTCATGGACATAAATACGGTAACCGAGCTGCCGCTGACGGCCGCGGTGGCGGCGAACATCGCCGCCATTTGCAGATTTTCGCGCAGTCCGGAAATACAGATAATATTGAATTTTGTTGTCATAAGGTCTTTTCTCTGCTGTGACGACGGTAACGCGCGATGCCGCACGGATGTCGTTGCCTAAGTATTTGTGGCGATCAGAAGCGTCGTCCCACTCCGATGCCGATGAACCAGGGATCGATGTCGACATTGGCCTTACGCACCACGCCACCGGAATTCAGCGTAGCGGTCGTGTCCATACGGATATATTTGGCGTCTAAATTGACGAACCACTCGTTTTTCAGCGCGATATCCACACCGGCCTGAGCGGCCAGTCCCCAGGAGCTGGAGAGATCGACGTTGGTCGGTCCGAGCGCGCTTTCCAGACTGTTCGAGGCCTGCTCATCATAAAATAGGGTGTAGTTGACGCCGAGGCCGGCATAGGGTCGGATGCGGCCTTCCGGCAAAAAGTGATATTGCAGGGTCACGGTCGGTGGCAGGGTGCGTATTTTTGCCAATTTGCCCAAGCCCGCCACGCTACCTTTGCCGTTGATGTCGTGCCGGCTGGTACCGAAGATGGCCTCGACTGCCAGGTGGCGCGTAAAAAAATAAGACAGATCGAGTTCTATCGTGGTGTCGGGATCAACGCTGACGCTGGAACCCGGGATGTCACCGATAGCGCTGCTGTCATCGTTGGGGCTGACGTGCAGCGCACGCAAGCGCACCAGCAGGTCTCCCGCGTCGGCCATCGCCGCTGTACACCCCAGACCGGCCAACACACCGGTAAGGATCGATGCCCGTGTTCGTAGTCGCTTATTCATAGGTTTCCTCCACTGTTTTGTGCTGCACGATGCAATGCAGACGTTGTGCCAATTTCAAATAACCTGTTCGCTCAGCCAGTTAACCGAGAGCGCCGCCGGTAATGCAGGAAGTTACAGTTCCGCGCGCGTAGTGCCTGTTCGTTGCTGAGCGGCACGGGCGGCGTAGGCTAAGGATCGTTTGAGGTTCGCCATCGACGCTTTATCCGTTAGTGCTCGGTGTGCGTACCGGCCTGATAGACGAGCTGCAACCACACACTGCTGGCGCGTCCGTCGCGCAGGTAATCGGCCCAGTCCTGGTTGTATTGCATACGGATCTTCACCGCCGATGAGTACCGATGAGTCAGATTGAGCGACAGGCGTTTGCGGTTGCCGCGAAAAGGATCGTCGCCACTGTTCCTGTTGCCGTCGCCTAATTCGGCGCGTAACGCGCTCGACCACTGCTCCTTGATTTGCCACACTGCCTGGGTGAAGGCGCCGTAATCGAGCAGGGTTTCATGATTCGGATCCTGGGTGTCCGCCGCTTCGTAACGCCGCCACATCACTTCGGTACGCCAGTCGAGCACAGGCGTTTGCGAGGTGTGAGGCCGATAGCGGGTCCAATGTAAATCCAGGCCGTAAATCTGCGTATTGGTGTTGCGGCCCGAGGCATTGGGTCCGAACAGTGCCGAGATGCCCATCCCCAGGCGTTGCCCGGACGACGCGCCTAGCCGGTGTGACCAGCGCAGCAGGTAGAGCAAATCCCCCACTGCGTCGACATCGCGTTTCTGCAGAACATGCCCGGCCAGCGTTTCGCCGGGTGTAAAGAGAAAGCTGGTCGCCGCTTCACCGTTGGGGTTGTAGGCGCCAAACTGAAAGCTTGACGACCACGGCAAAGGCGCCGCCCATGTCACCTGCAGACCCTGGGTGCGCAGCTTGTCGGCGCCGAACAGACGGGTCAGGGCAAAGGGCACGTCGACAAAATCCCAATCGTCCGGATGGCGCTGATTCTCCTCTCCAAACCCGACGAAGAACTGACCCGCAATGGCGGTGAGCCCCCGGGGCGGGCGTCGGTAACGGATGTAGGCCTGCTCCAGTTCGGTCACATTCTCACCGTTGGGTTCGACATGGAAAACGACGCCGGCGGTGGCATCCAGGTGCGCGTCGAGCTCGGCATGGGCGGCCAGCGCCAGGGCCTGAATGGTGAAACCGTTTTTGCGCGGGTCGTGGGATCCTCCCTGGAGTTGTTCCAGTTCGGCTGCGCGGGCGCTGGAACCCCCCGCCGCCACCAGGCCGGACAGCGACCAGGTTGGTGCGCCGGGCGCGCCGCTGTGGTGGACAGGCTCATGACCGGTGGCTGCGGTCACGGCTGACACTTTGCTGATGATGAGAAGCGCGCCGAGTGCGCAGCATCGACAAGCAGCCCCTGTCCCCAACGGCGGTGGTGCCACTTGAGTAGGTGACATAGTCGCTATTTGTTCCGACATATTATTGCGTCGACCGACCGGGGAGGGCGCGCCCTTCCTGCAAAGCGCAGGACTGATCACCGCAGACACTGCAAAACCGGCACCAGTAGCTGTTGCGCAGGTGTGAGGCGATAAGGATGACGCCACCGCCGACGACCATCAGGGTCTCGATGGTCTCCCTGCCTTCCATCTCTGGTAATAGCGTCGCGGCGATTATCGCCGCCAGGCCGATGGCGCCGGCCCCGGGGATGGCCTTGCGGCGATGCTTACGGTAACCGGGTAAGAAAGCCAGCAGACCGATAAGCAGCATGAACACCGCCAGTACACTGTGTGTCTGGTGCTCGGTGGCGGCGAGTATCGGCAGCGCGGTAATCAGGAACGGGGTGGCCAGGCAATGCAGGAGGCAAAGCAGTGAAGCACCGATACCCGCCTTGTCCCAATAGTTTTTTTTCTTCATGGTCTGACTCAATGTATTCATAATGTATGCCTCATTATTTTTGCATCTCGGTAACGAATGACGCTAAGGACAGCAGCGACAGCCTTTGCCGCATTGCGGCAGCGAACGCACAGCCCGCTCGCGGCCTGAGGCCGCGGCTCCGTGGACCGCCGGGGCCGTGGAAATCCACTGTTGCATAGGCGTGGCGCATTGCGCGCAGCTCGGTGCGGGTGCGCTCATCGACTGGCGTAGCTCGCGTCGGCCGCCACAGGCTGCGCAGCGGTAGTCATAGGTCGGCATCGTTTCCGTCTCCGGTAAATTCACTGGGTGGAAAAGCGGGCCAGAGTCCATCCGGGACACTGGCCGCTGTAGGGTTTAGGGGTGGGTACCCCGCCTCAGCTCCAGCGCGGCGGCTGCTTGCCCTTTACGTTCATGGAAGCGGCGGTCGGCTGGGATACTGCGCGGGTCGGTGCGTTCGGGTCAGGCGCACGCAGGCGGTGGAATTCGGTTTCCCAGACCCAGCCGCTGACGGTGATATCCTTGGGGATCAGCGGATGGTTGCGCAACTGGTCGACACACTTGATGCAGGTCTGGTCGACGTCATCCATCATGCCTATCCACTTGGCAAAGGCGCCTTTTTCCAGGCTGAGCTCGGGCAGCGAGGGATCGATCGGGATGTTGTCCACGTCGATGCCCTTGTCACGCAGCGCTTTTTCAAGATCGTGGCCGTTGGCGGACAGCATTCCGCAGCCGGTATGCTGCAGAACAACGATTTCACGCGTACCGAAGAAATTGATGGTCAACATGGCCGACCGTATGGCGTCATCTGTGACGATGCCCCCGGCATTGCGAAACAAGTGCGCATCCCCACCGCAAACTACGCTATCAGCGCAGATGCCCAGTGCCCGGTCCACCGGCAAACGCTCGTCCATACAGGCCAGCACCCAAAGTTTACGCATATTCGGGCCGTCAGCCGCAAACTGGCGGCGCGTTTCCCAACGCGTGGTTTCCTTGATCCGGCTTTCCAACTCTTGCTTCAATGTACTCATAGGTTGCTCCTCAAATCTTGAATGTCCGGCCACAATGATTTCCACGGGCCAGAGTCTCTGCACGGAGACGAGTATCTACAGAGCATCTTTTATGCCGACTGTAAAAATTGTTTTAAATCAGTTGCTTGAAGTTTTGCGCGAGAGGAGGCGGGTAGCGTTGTTTCCGCGGAAGAAACAGCGAGGGGTAAGAAATGTTTTTTTAATCAGTGGCCTGTACCGTTGTTTAAGCCAAACGGTATGCGAAGTACAGATTCCCGATTATTTAATCAGACAGCCCAGCGCTGCGTTGATGGCCTGCAGGCGCGCTTTGTCGCCGCCGCGATCCGGATGGTATGCCATGGCCAGGCGCCGCCAGGTCAGTTTAATGGTCTGATCGTCGACCGGGTCTTCGAGGCCAAGCTGCGCCAGGGCCTCTGCACGCCCCTCGATCCGCGCCAGCCGCCGCCAGAACGAATCGATCAATTCGGCGATCGTGTCCCCGGTGCTGAGATCGAGGTTCGACCAATCCAGGTAGTACTGACGCAGATTGTCGGGCTGCGCCAACGCTCTTTCCGAGGCTGTCCCGGGCAACCGGCGAATACACAAGGCGCCGATTTCCAGCCAACCCAGTTCCGCGCACGACAGACGGTCTCTGAGTTCGTAGAGCGCGTGAAAGAGCATGAAATGCGCCCGGAACAGCAACTCAGGCGCGGCGGGCGGTGGTGGCAGAAAAGCGAAAAAGCCGTGTGCCCGCAGGGCTCTGATCAACTCGTACTCGCTCATCCCCTGGGGATGAGCGGCCAGTTCCTGTTCGAGCGCGGCATAGAATATGGCGGGTAATCGGGGACTTTCCATGGCGGGATTATACGCCGGGGGTGGCGATCAACGAACCGGGATGAGCGTCGGCTCCATGAGGTTCAGTTGGCCGCCTGCAGATAGCGTAAAAACTTATCGCACGGTAGCGGTTTACTGAAATAAAAGCCCTGATAAGTGTAACAGCCGTTTTCCCTGAGAAAGTTAAGCTGCGATTCTGTTTCCACCCCTTCGGCGATTACATCCAGGCCGAGGTTGCGCGCCATGATGATAATGGTTTCGACGATAACGGCGCTGCGACTGACCGCCGGCACATCGCGGACGAAGGACTGGTCGATTTTTATTCGATCCAGGTGCAGGCGCGTCAAATAGTGCAGCGAGGAGTATCCGGTACCAAAATCGTCAATTGACAGCCGCACGCCCAGATCGGACAGTTGCTCCATCTTGGCCGCCGTATCTTCAATGTTCTCGATCAGCATGCCTTCGGTGAGCTCGAGTTCCACGTAGTTGGGATCGACACCGGTCTGCTTGATGATGTGCAGAACGCGCTGAAAAAAGTCCTGCTGACGGAACTGCTTTGGGCTGACGTTGATGGCAAGATTTGGAAACCTGTGTGCGCTATCGGGGTCCGCGGCGTCCATCCAGCTCTTGAGCTGCAAGCAGGCCGCGCGCAGCACCCATTCGCCCAGGACCAGAATCGTGCCGGTCTCCTCGGCGACCGGGATAAATTCCGCCGGCGACACCATGCCGCGCTGCGGGTGATTCCAGCGCAGCAGCGTTTCGGCACCGACCAGACGCCCGTCGGCCTGTAGTTGCGGCTGAAAATATAATTCCATTTCGTTGCGATTTAGCGCCTCGCGCAATTCGTTTTCGATATCCAGACGCAGTTTGGCCGTCTGTTGCATGGACGGCAGATAAAACTGGATGGTATTACGCCCCAGCTGTTTGGCCCGGTACATGGCGATATCCGACTGTTTGAGGACCTCTTCGGCATCGGCGCTATCGACCGGAAACATGGCGATACCGATGCTCGGCGTGGTGTGCAGGGTATGGCCTTCCACAGCGTAGGGCTCCGAGAGGAGGTTGTCGAGTTTTTCTGCCAGGCGCTGGGTCTTTCTCACCGCCAACGTGTCGTTGGTACCCAACTCGGACAGCACAATCACGAACTCGTCGCCGCCGAGTCTGGCTGCCGTGTCCTCTTCGCGCACGTTGCGCTTCAGGCGTCTGGCGACCTCGCGCAGCAGCCCATCGCCGACGGCGTGGCCCAGCGAGTCGTTGATGGTTTTAAAGCGATCAATGTCGATAAACAGCACGGCGGCGAAATACTGGTGACGTTTGGAGCGCGAGATCTCTTGCTCCAGGCGCTGTACCAGCAGGCGGCGGTTGGGTAGCTCCGTCAGGCTGTCGTGGTAGGCCTGAAACTCCATCGCCGCTTCGGCGCGCTCGTGCCGATAGCGTCGTCGCAGGGACTCGGTGATCAGCTGTCTCGATCGCCAGGCGGCGATGGAGACCATTAACAGAAACAGCGCGACCATGCCTGCCATTACATTGCTGAGCGGCGAATCGAGCTGTACCAGGCGCACGATGAGCGGTCCGATCGCCGGGAGCAAAAACAGCAGCACGGCCTGGAGCGAGGCGGCCAGCGTGGTAACCGCGCCGGCGGACATACCCCCGAGTACGAAGATGACGAACAACTGGTGCGTGGGGTTGTTGTCGGGAAGAAGCAAGTAGGCTGCGCTGCCCCACAACAAGCCCGAGCAAAGCACGCCGATCAGAAACAGTTTGAACCAGGGGCCTGCATCCGTGCTATCGGCTTTGTGGCGAAAGCGGTAATACAGACCCAGGCGAAACGAGGATACTGCCAGTATCAGGCCGAACCAGATCGAGACGTTGGCTTGGTTTACCGCGCGCCACTGCACCGCGGAAAGTATTGCGCTGTTGATCAGAACACCGGCCAGGGCCAGTGGCAGAGAGTTGAACAACAGAGAAACCCGGTCGGCCAGATACGCAGCGGCGTCATCGACGTCATGGGTTTCGGGACCCGGTTTCGAGTTAATGGCATTTATCATTTTGTTGCCCTTTATTATTGATTATCAAGCGTAAATTAATACTTTAGGGCTATTCCTGCAACCTCTAGGCGCCGCCTTTTGCCGGAATATGTCCCGGCTATAGCGCTGCCGCATGGTGGCCCGTCACTCCTGAGAGGCGCTGCTCCGTGCGCGTTCATTTTGACCGCCGTGACCCGCTGAGTAAAGTCGCGCCGCTTGCTTTTACGACGAATCCTCGCCGCGCGCGGGCCGTGTTCTAAAGCTTCTTTTTCTCTAATGGGGTGGGTCGGGTTAGGGTCCGAGAGTGAAGTAAAAACATGTGCCCTTGTCAGGCGCTGATTCGGCCCAGATACGCCCGCCGTGGCGAGCAATGACCCGTTGCACAGTGGCCAGACCAATGCCGGTGCCGGGAAATTCGCCGCTCCGGTGCAAGCGCTCGAAGGGTTTGAAAAGATTGCCCGCATGCTCCATGTCAAAACCCACACCGTTATCGCAGAGGCAATAAACGGTTTGCCGATCCTGTTGTTGTGACCGAAAGGTGATTTCGGCGCGCGGTTGATTGAGAGTGAACTTCCAGGCGTTTTCCATCAGGTTCTGGAGTGCCACGGACAACAGGCGGTAATCCCCTCGGGCGCTCAGTTCAGGCTGAATGTTTATACTGATAGCGCGTCCTGGCGCAATGTCGGCCAGTATATCCACCTGTTTTTGAACCAGCCGACTGAGGTCGATATCACGCTGCTCAATGTTGCGTCGGGTGATACGTGACAAATCCAGAATATCGTCGATCAGCAGAGCCATGTGTTTCCCGGCCCGTATAATCCTTTCGAGCCCGTCGTAGTCGTCCGCCCCCAGCTTGTCTCTGCATTTGTCCTTGAGAATCTGGCTGAAACCGATAATTGATCGCAGCGGAGTGCGCAGATCGTGGGCAATGGAGTAGCTGTAGGTTTCCAGCTCCTGGTTGCTCGCTTCCAGTTCTCGTGTACGTTGGTTGAGCAGTAGGGTGTTGTTCAGTGCGCTCCAGTAGGCGCTGTTGATGCCTTTCGCGACGCTGAGCATGAACGTGTAATAAACCAGGAGCACCAGGGTTATCGCGTAACCCTCTTTGGACTGCAAAAGTAGCGCCGCCACTATCGGCGGCAACAGTAGTAGGGCCAGATACGCGGAAACCAGCGGTCGGTGAATGGAAAGCGTGGTGATAGCGCCGGAAGAAATACCCGCGGTGCTCAACAGGGCCAGCATGGCCGTCCACTCCAGACTGTAATACTGGAGTGTGTGGGCACTAAACAGCCCCCAGGTGACCGCCAACGTGAGCGTAAGCAAACTAAAGCACGCCAGCCATCGCTGCGGAAAGCGGGGGTAGAAGCGGTTAAAATGATATATCAGCAGGAAACGCAACCCCGCGCAAGTCGCGATAATGGCCGACACCGCGATCGCGAGGGCGGTGTGATCCTGCGCATAGGGAGTAAAAGTGAGAATTATACCGAACAGTGTCAGATAGGCCAGGCCGGAAAGTTGCGAACGACGCGACAGGTCATCGTCGGCATGTTGTCGCGACGGTGCAGTGTGTAACTCGTGGCGCATTGAAAACAGCCCTTCTGTCTTCAAATCCTTTTGCTATTGGCCCACTATCCGGGTTCAGCTATGCCGGCAACGATAACACACTGAGGTCGCCGGGTGTTCATGCGGCGGACCCGGTGGTGCCTCAGCCGAGCACGACCGGTTTCAAGCGCCTCTACGGTGGGAGGCGGATCGCCTGAAATCCCGGCGGTGAACACGACAATGGCCTGATTCGTTCCCAACGGCTTCCATCGTATACGGTCTATGTTCTATGATGGGCCTTCGGACCACTCAACAGGATGAGATAATATGTCAAAGAAACCGGCTAGCAACTCTTTAACGGCAGCCTTGGGCGCTGTGTTCACGGTAAGCCTGGCCAATATCCCCTTAGCCAGTGCCGCCGACAATCCTTTCGGCATGCAGTCCCTTTCCAGCGGTTATATGGTCCTGGCGGAAAGCAAAGGGGGCGAAGGGAAGTGTGGCGAAGGCAAGTGCGGCGCCGGCAAAGGCGGAGAGGGCATGTGCGGCCTGTCTCGCATGGACGCCAACGGTGATGGCAAAGTTACCAAAAGCGAGTATATGAAGGGTCAGGAAGGCATGTTTAAAAGCATGGATCAGAATGCTGACGGTGTGATCGATAAAGCAGAGGGCGAGGCGCACATGAAGCAGATGATGAACATGATGGAATCGATGAAATCCGGCAAAGCGGGTAAAGCCGGTGAAGGCAAGTGCGGCGGTTCTAAATAACAGCTGTCGACCCGATCAGCACACCGGGGTCGGTGACAAACTGCGCAGGTACTCAGTTGTCACCGACCCCGCTACTCGAAACGGCGCGTGTAGTTCGACCCTAACTACTGGCGGTCGTATGCGTTTTTCCGAACAGCCTGGCAAAGATGTGCAGGCCGGGGCAGATACCGGTTACGGCGGCGAAGGTTAGGGCGATGGCTGGCAGATAGAGCACCCAGTGAACGGTATTGTAGCCCGAGAGCCAAATTCCGATCCAGATGAGTGCGGCTAGCATGAAAAAGAGCGCGCGCATGGGCGTACTGGCATTTTGAAGTTTCATAAGCTGTCCCTCCTGGTGGAGAGGGAAGCTTAATAACCCTTCCCACTGAAAGCCAGCACTTATCGGTGTTGCCACAGTTTATTCAGGATAGCTAATGGCCAAACCCAACTACGCATTTGAAAAACGGCAGAAAGACCTAGCCAAGAAAAAGAAAAAAGAAGAGAAGCGGCAGCGAAAAGCCGCGGCGACAGCTGAGCGGCCCGCGCAGGACCCGCCCGAGCCACCCACTGACGAAAAGAGTGACCTCTGAATGTTCGACTGACGGGGCTAATCCGCTGTGGCATGAGTCCGAGTATTTGAACCTGTCCGACTCACCTATATGGGCCGAGTGACACTTCAGGAGTTCCGTCTTGCGGATCTACACACCGTGTCAACAACCGCCCGGCATGGCTCAGAAAAATTTGAGTTCAAAGTTCGCCGGACTCATGCCACAGAAGACTGATGCTCGCCATCGATGCTTGAATCGATGATACCTGTCTTGATAAAACCTGTAGCAAGGCTAATGCCAAGCGGCACGAAAAATGAGTAACGATTTTGATATCAACGGGTTAGTAGGAGCGTTGCGCCTCCTTCCGATGCTTCCCCGGCGTGACACCGAGCCCACCACGGGTATTTTGTCACTCTAGCGCCAAGAAATTGTTGGTTGCCTGTCAGGCGATCCGAATGCGTACTACCTGCATAATCTCAAACGCCAGCCCCGCGACCGTCTGCGTACCGGGATAGTAGGTCAGATTGACACGTTGTCCCCGCAGACTCTTATATTTTTTGCGGCGTTTATATTTAAACGGGACCTCGCAACCTTCGATCATCACGGTATTCAGGAACCACTCTCCCTGCTCGCGTTGGACGTGCGAAGTCACCTTTACGGCATCCGAATGGACTAACTGTGGGTGCTTTTTTAAAAGCTCTTCGGGCTCGGTTTTCATAGGGATGTCCTTTAACTTACGCTAGAATACCGCCCATGAGTGAAAATAATCCTTGTCCCTGTGGTTCCGGGTTGTCTCTGAGCGCCTGCTGCAAGCCGGTGATCGATGGTAGCGCGAAAGCAGCCACCGCCGAAGCGCTGATGCGCTCGCGCTACACCGCCTATACCCTGCAAGACATTAACTATCTGGCGTCCTCCCTGGACTCGGGTGAGCTGCAAAGCTTTGACAAAGACGGCACGGCGAAATGGGCCCAGGACTCCACCTGGATGGGCCTCGAGATCCTCAACACCGCTGGCGGTACTCCCGAGGACAAAGACGGCAGCGTGGAATTCAAGGCCCGCTATGAGCGCGATGGCGTGATACAGGAGCACCGTGAAGTATCCCGGTTTCGAAAGATCGACGGCGCTTGGCGGTACTGCGGTGGCAAAAATGTCGGCCCCGTACAGTTTCGTCGCGATGCCGCGAAAACGGGCCGCAACGAGCCCTGTCCCTGTGGCAGCGGCAGGAAATATAAAAAATGCTGCGCTAAGTGATTCAAGCCATCGTTGAAAGCGCGCGCCGCGGCCCCAGGAGCCGCTCTATCGCTTAGCCGTTCACCGCCGCTTTTTCGATAGGGTCGTAACCGAGATTGGGCGCCAGCCAACGTTCGGCCACCTCCAGCGGCATGCCTTTGCGCCGGGCATAATCCACAACCTGATCGCGATTGATTTTGCCGACTCCAAAGTATTTCGATTCGGGGTGGCTGAAGTACCAGCCGGAGACGGCGGCGGTGGGCAACATGGCGAAACTGTCGGTAATGGTTATACCGGCGTTGGTGGCCGGGTCGATGAGCTGCCACAGGAGGCCTTTTTCCGTGTGCTCCGGGCAGGCGGGGTAGCCGGGGGCGGGGCGGATGCCGCTGTACTGTTCTTTGATGAGGTCCTGGTTGTCGAGTGCTTCGTCGCTGGCGTAGCCCCAGTGCTCCTTGCGCACTTTTTGGTGCAGGCGTTCGGCGAAGGCTTCGGCCAGGCGGTCGGCCAGCGCTTTGAGCAGGATGGCACGGTAGTCGTCGTGGTCGGCCTCGAAACGCTGCACGTGAGCATCGATGCCAATGCCGGCGGTACAGGCGAAGGCGCCAATGTAGTCTTTCAGGCCGGTGTCTTTGGGCGCGATGAAATCCGCCAGGCACTGGTTGGGGCGCCCCGGGGGTTTCTGGTTCTGCTGGCGCAGGTGGTGCAGGGTGGTCAGTACTTCGGTCCTGGAATCATCGCTATAGACTTCGATGTCATCTCCGCCCACCTGGTTGGCGGGGAACAGGCCGAACACAGCTTTGGCCTGCAGCCACTTTTCGTCGATGATCTGTTGCAGCATGCGTTTGGCGTCGTCGAACAGGGCTGTGGCGTGTTCGCCGACCACTGTGTCGTCGAGTATTTTCGGGTAGCTGCCGGCCAGTTCCCAGGTTTTGAAAAACGGCGTCCAGTCGATGTACTCGCGCAGCGCCTCCAGCGGGTAGTCGTCGATGACGGTAATACCCCCCGTATTCGGCACCGGCGGCGTGTAGTGGTCCCAGTCGAGAGGTATTTTGTTGGCTCGTGCGTGTTGCAGGGTCAGCCATTCGGTTTTGCGCTGTTTGCCGGCGTGCTGGGCGCGGACTTTTTCGTATTCTTCTTTGATTTTACCGACGTAAGGCGCCTTGAGGTCGTCGCTGACGAGGTTCTGCGCCACGCCGACGGCGCGCGAGGCGTCTTTGACATAGATGGTAATGCCCTCGTAGCCGGGCTCAATTTTCACCGCGGTGTGTACGCGTGAGGTGGTGGCGCCGCCGATCAGCAGCGGGATGTCGAAGCCTTCGCGCTGCATCTCCTTGGCCATGTGGGCCATTTCCTCGAGGCTGGGGGTGATGAGCCCGGACAGACCGATGATGTCGACCTGGTGTTCTTTGGCGGCGTCGAGAATTTTTCGCGCCGGTACCATTACGCCCAGGTCAATCACCTCGAAGTTGTTGCACTGCAGAACCACGCCGACGATGTTTTTGCCGATATCGTGTACGTCGCCCTTGACGGTGGCCATGAGGATTTTGCCTTTGGCTTTGGTGTTTTCGTCTTTTTCGGCTTCGATGTAAGGTAGCAGATAGGCGACGGCTTTTTTCATCACGCGCGCGCTCTTCACCACTTGCGGCAGAAACATTTTGCCTTCGCCGAACAGGTCGCCGACCACGTTCATGCCGTCCATCAGCGGGCCTTCGATTACCTGGATGGGGCGCGGGTAGTTTTGTCTTGCGGCTTCGGTGTCTTCGACGACGAAGGCGTCGATGCCCTTGACCAGGGCGTGTTCCAGGCGCTTGGTAACGTCCCATTCGCGCCAGGCGAGGTCTTCTTTCTTTTCGCCACTGCCGCCGTCCCCCTGGTATTTATTGGCAATCTCCAGCAGGCGCTCGGTGCTGTCGGCGCGGCGATTGAGGATTACGTCTTCGACGGCTTCGCGCAGCTCGCCGGGCAGGTCGTCGTAGATCGCCAGCTGTCCGGCGTTGACTATACCCATGTCCATACCGGCCTTGATGGCGTGGTAGAGAAACACCGCGTGGATGGCTTCGCGCACCGGGTTGTTGCCGCGAAACGAGAACGATACGTTGCTTACGCCGCCGCTGATCTTGGCGTGCGGCAGGGTCTGTTTGATCTGGCGGGTGGCCTCGATGAAATCCACACCGTAGTTGTTGTGTTCCTCGATGCCGGTGGCCACGGCAAAAATGTTCGGGTCAAAGATAATGTCTTCCGGCGGGAAGCCCACCTGTTCGGTAAGGAGCTCGTAGGCGCGGGTACAGATCTCGACTTTACGCGCCTGGGTGTCGGCCTGGCCGGTCTCATCGAAGGCCATGACGATCACCGCGGCGCCATATTTGCGGCATAATCTGGCGTGTTCGATAAAGGCGGCTTCGCCCTCTTTCATGCTGATGGAATTGACGATGCCTTTGCCCTGGATACGCTTCAGTCCGGCTTCAATGATCGACCACTTGGACGAGTCGAGCATAATCGGCACGCGCGAGATGTCGGGTTCGCTGGCGATCAGATTTAAAAAAGTGACCATCGCCTGCTCGCCGTCGAGCATGCCTTCGTCCATGTTGATGTCGATGACTTGGGCGCC
This sequence comes from Thiogranum sp., assembly GCA_030148915.1. Taxonomy (GTDB): domain Bacteria; phylum Pseudomonadota; class Gammaproteobacteria; order DSM-19610; family DSM-19610; genus Thiogranum. The sequence goes on along the minus strand of JASBSN010000072.1, from coordinate 13,965 downwards.
GTTTTCCACTTGCTCGCGGGCCACTGTCAGTGCTTCGTCGTATTGCTCTTCGAGGATCAGCCGTTTGAATTTGGCCGAACCGGTCACGTTGGTGCGCTCGCCGACGTTGACGAACAGCGACTCCTCGGTGATGTTGCACGGCTCCAGGCCCGACAGGCGCAGCACGAACTGGTTATCGACCTTTTTACGTGGCGGGAATTTCGACACCGCCTCGGCAATGGCTTTGATGTGCGCCGGAGTGGTGCCGCAACAGCCGCCGATGATGTTCAAAAAACCGGAGCCGGCCCATTCTTCCAGTTCGGCGGCCATGTCTTCGGGCGATTCGTCGTATTCGCCGAACTCATTCGGCAGCCCGGCGTTGGGGTGGGCGTTGACGTAGCAATCGGCGGTGCCGGCCAGCTCTTCGACGTACTGGCGCAACTGTTTGGCGCCCAGGGCGCAGTTGAAGCCGATGGAGATCGGGTTCACGTGGCGCATGGAGTTAAAGAAGGCTTCGGCGGTCTGGCCCGACAGGGTGCGCCCGGAGGCATCGGTGATGGTGCCGGAGATGATCACCGGGTATTGCTTGCCCGTGTCTTCGAAATAGCTCTTGACGGCAAAAGCCGCGGCTTTGGCGTTCAGGGTGTCGAAAATGGTTTCGATCAGAATGATATCGGCCCCCCCTTCGATCAGGGCCTTGGTGGCTTCGTAATAGGTTTCTTTCAGCGCGTCGAAGGTGACGTTGCGAAACCCGGGGTTGTTGACATCGGGTGACAGCGAGGCGGTGCGGTTGGTCGGGCCGAGCACGCCGGCGACGAAACGCGGTTTGTCGTCGCTGCTGAATGCATCGCAGGCTTCGCGGGCAAGGCGCGCCGAGGCGTAGTTCAGCTCATAAACCAGGTCTTCCTGCTGGTAGTCGGCCAGCGAAATCGAGGTCGAGTTAAAGGTGTTGGTCTCGACGATGTCGGCACCGGCTTCGAGGTAGGCCTTGTGGATGTCACCAATGATCTGCGGCTGGGTCAGCGACAGCAGGTCGTTGTTGCCCTTCAGGTCGCTCGGCCAGTCTTTGAAGCGCTCGCCGCGGTAGCCGGCTTCGTCGAGTGTGTAGCGCTGGATCATGGTGCCCATGGCGCCATCCAGGATGAGGATGCGTTGTTGCAGAAGTTGTTCGAATGTTTTCATAGAGTTGGATTGCTGAAAAGGTAAACCCATTGTAACAGCTTTGGCTCGGCTCTGTGCAGCAGGCAGGGGGTGGGGCGCTGGCGGGCGCGGCCGGCTCCCGGTAGGATGGCGTTCCATGAGCCGTTTGAAGCTGTTATTTCGGGGTGCCCTATTGCCCGTGAGCCTGGCCCTGGCGCCGGTCGGGACGCCCATGGCCGGCGAGCGGGGCGAGGCGCTGAGGCAGATTGTGCCCAGTCGCGGTGTGGCGAGCCCGCGCTATGAAGACGATAGCCTGATGGTGCGCATGGTATTGCGCACGCCGGATCAACTGACCGCCTTCTATCTGGGCCGCGGCTTCAACCAGGCGGCCATCGATCAGATTCTGGCCACCTGTTTCCTGACCCCGATCGTGCACAATAAAACCACCGATGTGTTGTGGCTGACACTGGACGACTGGCGCTTCAGTCGCGGCGATAAGGATATCCCGCGCCTCGGGCGCGACTACTGGACAGCGCGCTGGGCCGAGGCCGAATTGCCGCTGGCGCAACAGTCCACTTTTGGCTGGACGCTGCTGCCGGAGGTGCGCGACCTGCGCCCGGACGAAGGCGCCGGCGGCAGCGTGGTGATACCGCGGCAGGATCGGCCTTTTACTCTGACCATGCGCTTGCCGACAGGCGCCAATAAACAGGGCCCGGTGAAAACCCTGGTCTTCGAGGATCTGCAGTGTACAAACTCTTCCCCCGCACCTTGATTCCGGCATTGGGCTGTCTGCTGTGGTCGTGGACGGTCGGCGCCGGCGACATCGCCTTGCCCAAAGGTATCCTTAAGCTTGACGGTCGTGCTGCACCGCCACTGGTGCTGCAGAACATGGACGGCGAACCTTGGGATATCGCCGAGTCCCGCGGGCGCTGGGTACTGGTGCATTTCTGGGCCACCTGGTGCGGACCCTGTCGCAAGGAAATGCCGACCATCCAGGCCTTGGTGCCGCAGCTCGATGCCGACAAACTGGAGCTGGCGATTGTCAACACCGCCGAGGATGAAGACACGGTATTCAGTTTTCTGGCCGCCGTGGCGCCGGATATCGTGCCGCTGATGGACAACGATGGCCAGGTCACCGAGCGTTGGCAGCCGCGTGGTCTGCCGGCTTCATTTTTCGTCGATCCCGAAGGCCGGCTGCGTTACCTGGCGCTGGGCGGACGACCGTGGGATACACCGCCGTATCTTAATTTCATCAAGGGTCTGATCGGTCAGTGAGCACCACTACCGGGGTCTGAGCAGTATGCCGCTTTCTGTTCCCTCAAGGGTCCGTGCGCTCGCCGGCCTGACGTTTTCCCTCATCCTGCTGCTCGGCGCGGGCTGCGCCCTGCACCCGGACGGTACACCCGAGCCGGTCGATGTTATTGAACTGACCATCGACGGCGCGCAGCGGGCGATTCGCGAGCAGCGCATCAGCTGCGAGCAACTCACCGCGCGTTACATCCGGCGTATTGAGACTTATGATCAACCGAGTGGTTTGAACGCGATCGTTTACCTCAACCCCAACGCTCTTGAGCGGGCGCGACAGCTCGATCGGCAGTTTCACAGCAGCGGCCATATGCAACGGCTGTTCTGCGCACCGGTGATCCTCAAGGACAACTTCGATACCGCCGACATGCCGACCGAGGCCGGCTCGGTGGCGATGCGCGGCGCCATGGCGCCGGACGATGCCTTTATGGTGAAACGGCTGCGCGCCGCCCAGGCTATCGTTATCGCGAAATCGAACATGGCCGAGTGGGCGTTCAGTCCCTATCAGACCATCAGCTCGACGCACGGTGAAACCCGTAACGCCTATGATCTGTCGCGGGTGCCGGCGGGTTCCAGCGGCGGCACGGCTTCGGCTATTGCGGCCAACTTCGGCATTATCGGCATGGGCACCGACACGGGTAACTCGATCCGCGGCCCGGCCTCGCACCTGGATCTGGTGGGGCTGCGCGCGACAATCGGTGCCACCAGCCGCGACGGTATTGTGCCGCTGCTGCTCAACCGCGATGTCGGTGGGCCCTTGATGCGCACGGTCAGAGATACCGCGATTGTGTTTTCGGTGATCGCCGGGGTCGATCCGGCCGATCCCGCCACTGCGGCGGCAGCCGGACGGGTGGCGGACGACTACACCCGTTATCTGCGCCCGGACGGCCTGGTGGGTGCCCGTTTGGGCGTGCTTCGCACCCTGGTCAATACCAGTGATGCCGATCCGGAAGTGGTGGCCGCCATGGATCGTGCGATCAAGGAGCTGGAAGCGGCCGGGGCGGTGATCGTCGATCCTTTCGGCATCCCCGATTTCGGTCGACTGCGCAGCGCCACCGGTTTTTGCAGCCGCTTTCGCTATGACCTGAAACACTATCTGGCCGGGCGCGGCGCGTCGGCGCCGATTCATTCGCTGGACGAGGTGGCCGCGCGTAAACTCTACCTGCCGGGCAGCGAAGAGGCCATGCAGTGGGCGATGAATCAGGACGGTCCGCCACAAGCGCAACAACCGCCTTGCGTCGACGTCCAGGGCGACCCGCGCCGCAAAGAATTTCTCGACGGCGTATTGGCGGCCATGGACCAGGCCGCTATCGATGCCATTATCTACCCCACCTGGACCAACCCGCCGCGCAAACTCGGCGATCTCGACAGCCCCCACGGCAACAACAGCCCGGTTATCGCACCGCATACCGGACAGCCGGCTATCACCGTACCGATGGGCTTCACCGCAAGTGGTTTGCCACTGGGCCTGCAACTCCTTGCGCGACCCTTCGAGGAGGGTAAGCTGTTGCAGTATGCCTATGCCTACGAACAGGCCACGCAGCACCGCAAACCGCCTGCCCGGTTCGGCCCGTTGCCGAACTGAGCTCGGCCTTAGCAAAAGAGACTCACGCGAATGATCGAAAATCTGACCACCAGTTACCGCGACATCATCGGCGCCATCGGCGAAAACCCGAGCCGCGACGGTTTAATCAAGACCCCGGAGCGCGCCGCCAAGGCCATGGCTTTTTTGACCCGCGGCTATCAGCAGAACCTCGAGGAAGTGCTCAACGGCGCGGTGTTTCCCTCCGACAATGACCAGATGGTGATCGTCAAGGACATCGAGTTGTACTCCTTGTGCGAGCATCACCTGTTGCCGTTCATCGGTAAAGCGCATGTGGCCTATTTGCCGCAGGGCAAAGTTATCGGCTTGTCAAAAATCGCGCGGATTGTCGATATGTACGCGCGTCGCTTGCAGATCCAGGAGCAGTTGACCACCCAGATTGCCAACGCCATTCATGAAGCCACCGGCGCCGGCGGCGTGGGGGTAGTCATAGAGGCCGCCCATCTGTGCATGATGATGCGCGGCGTGGAGAAGCAGAATTCAGAAACCGTGACGTCGATGATGACCGGCACATTTCGCGAAAACTATCGCACCCGCACCGAGTTCCTCAAACTGATCGGCCGCTGAGCGCCGCGCCGCTCAGCCGGCATGCTCGTCGCGGCGTTCGACTTTCAAAACAGTGCCTTCCACTCCAATGACCTCCACGCGGGTCCCGGCGGGGCAGTCCTCGCCGTGGATTTTCCAGGTGGAATCGTCGACGCGTATTTTACCCACACCGTTGATCAGTGGCGCGCCGAGGGTGAAGTGCCGGCCGATGTACTGTTCGCCGCGCCGATTGAGCGCCGGTTGATCGGTGTCACCGGGTCGGCTGCGGAAGAAGCGCCGCCAGAGGATGATGCTGATCACCGAGAGCAGCGAGAATATCAGTACCTGGTACTCCCATCCCATTGCGGGAAACGCATACACCAACAGGCCGAGTGCCGCCGCCGCGATACCCAGCCAGAGGAAAAAAGCGCCGGGGGCAAAGACCTCCAGAATCACCAGGGCCGCGGCGAGGATCCACCAGTGCCAGTAGCTGATGGCCTCCATGCTCATGCATGAGCGCCTTGTTGGCGGCTCAGTGCGTCTTTAGTAAGTTCGGTGATACCGCCGAGCGCGCCGATGACGCTGGAGGCTTCCAGCGGCATCAACACCAGTTTCTCGTTGGGTGACAGGGCGATCGCCTGCAGCGATTCGATGTATTTCGTGGCGACAAAGTAGTTGACGGCGTTGATGTCGCCCTTGGCGATGGCCTGAGAGACCATTTCGGTGGCCTTGGCTTCGGCTTGGGCCTGCCGTTCGCGGGCTTCCGCTTCCAGGAACGCCGCCTGGCGTTTGCCTTCGGCACTGAGAATCGCCGACTGCTTTTCGCCTTCGGCTTTGAGAATTTCGGCCTGCCGGAAGCCCTCGGCTTCGAGAATATTGGCGCGCTTTTCCCGTTCGGCCTTCATCTGCCGGCCCATAGCGTCGATCAGATCGCGCGGCGGGGTGATGTCCTTGATTTCGATGCGTGTGACTTTTACGCCCCAGGGAGTGGTGGCGTCGTCGACCACGTGCAGCAGTTGGGCGTTAATTTTGTCGCGCTGCGAGAGCAACTCGTCGAGGTCCATGGAGCCCATGACGGTACGCACATTGGTCATGGTCAGGTTGAGAATCGCAAGTTCCAGCTGACTGACTTCGTAGGCGGCTTTGGCGGCGTCCAGCACTTGAAAGAACACCACGCCGTCGACCGTGACCATGGCGTTGTCGCGGGTGATGACTTCCTGCGAGGGTACGTCCATGACGCGCTCCATCATGTTCAGCCTGGCGCCGATGCGATCGACCACGGGGGCGATCAGGTTCAGGCCCGGGCGCAGCGTGCGGGTGTAGCGCCCGAAGCGCTCAACGGTGTATTCCATCCCCTGGGGTATCGATTTGACGCCCATGATGACCAGTGCCACCGCCAGCACCAGAATGAGAATAACGAATTCCTGAAAACCGAACATGAGCGACGCTCTCCTAATGAAGTTACCGTGTAGTAATTATTGTCCGGCTGAGCCCTCGCCGCACCCGGGTACGTTCACTCCAGCGGCTCGGCCTTGATCCAGATATTTGCACTGCTGCGGCTGTCGGTCGAATGGTAAGCGCCGATAGCGCTTGCCGACTCCCGGGTTTGCTCCATGCTGCCGCCGAGCACCAGCCATGCACCCAGCCGCCCGGTGAGGGTGGTGTGCGCCCGCTCGGTGGTGAGCGCATCGGCGCGCTGCGGGTCCAACGACTGTTTGAATGGACTGATCTGCATAGTAACCTGATCGCCGTGGCGGCGCGCTAATACATAGAAGCCGGTGGTGGCGTCTTTGTACTCGAGGCCGCCGATAACAGCGCCCGGCGCCTGCCAGGGGATGGCGGAAAAGTAGGGGATGGAACGTCCGGTTTCGATGAAGCCCGGTTGCCCTTCCGTGACGCGCAAGCGGTGCACTGGATTGTCCCGTACACGCCCGCGCGTGGCGGCCAGGGAGATCTCGGCGTTATCGTCGCGGCGCCCCTCGTCTCCGCGCACTACGCCGGGATCGGCTCCTGGTTGCACCGGCTGAGTGTCTAGGTGCAGCGCGCGCAAGTCACGGTCGCTGCCCTGGAATACCGAAATCAGCAGCATCTGCGCGGCCACGTCGAGCCTGGCGACTATCTGTTCGACCTGTTGACGGGTGGCGGCGGGCGCGCGCAGAAACAGCACGAAGCCCTGACCGGTGATCGAGTCACCGGCGCCCAGCAACGGTTTGATCGCCGGTATCAGTTCGGCGGCCGGTCGGTGGTGTAGTTCCATCGTGCTGATGCTCTCGGCCCCGGCGGGCGCTATCAGCAAGCACAGCAGCAGTGCGCACAGCGTTTTCATTCAGAGGTACAGCCGTCGGAACTCGGGGTGAGCTTCGCTGCGCTCCCATACTTCGGTGAAAAACTCGAGTTTGCGCCCGGCGTCGATCGGATGGTAGAAATTGGCGCTGCCGGCGTAGCGATCCGCCAATGGGCGCTGGATGAGGCCGCAGTGATCGGCGATCAGGAAGGCTTCGTTGTGAGCGCGGTAATCGCTGTGCGGCTGGCGCAGTTCGATCGAGCTGCTCAGGCGGCGCGCCAGCTCGATCAGGCGGTGAGCACCCTGGATCGCAGCTTTGGGTTCCTGCACCAGGATGCGTATGCGGGCCTTGCGGTTGCGCAGGCACAGCGCCCCAAGCGCTTGCAGGAAGCCCTTCTGATCGTACAACGGGGCATCGAGGTCGCGGCTGAAGATTTCCACGGTGTGCCCGCACTGATGCGTCATCAGTTGCGTCGCGTGACGGGTTTCTTCGCGGGTATGCAAGTCGATGTCCATGGCGGAAATGCCCAGCAACAACTCGGTGAACTGGCGGAAATTTTCCTGGCTGTCCATGGGCTAGAGATTACTGCGCCGCCCGGCGGCTGTACAGTCGCGGTAAATTTTCCCCGCCTGCCGCCGTTACCTTACTATCCGCTTGCAACGATGTTCTCAAGGATAGCAGGCAAGTGGATGCAATCTAAGGAAAAACAGGCCATCCGGGCGCCTCCGCCCGGAAGCTTCCAGCGAGTCTTATCAAGCCGGAGCGGATGGTTCGTCCGTGGCGCCGCCCGTTCGTGGCGCCATGCCGGCCGGCCGCGTTACAGGTACCGCTCCGGCCCGGTGACGGGGATGATACATGCCAAAAAGGAGCAGCGTGGCCGATTTGCCGCGCAGGTGGTTCAAGCAGCCGGGCGCACGCCTGAGCGTGAAAATCCTGCTACTGACGGCGTTCGGGTTACTGGTCGGGTGGTGGTTGAGCGGTGACAGCGAACCCCTGAGAGCGCTTCTCGACGAGGCGCCCAAGTGGGCCGCCTCGGTGCCGATGCTGTTGTTGGGGGCGGTCGCCCTGTGGTTGAAATATCGCCTGGGGCGCATCCACGCCACACTCGATCACTATGCCGGCTGTATGGGGCTGGCGCTGCCGCGACGTACCCGCGGTGATGCGCTGCAGCGCCTGGAAAACCGCTTGCAGCGGTTCAGCGAGGAGGTCATCGCCGAGACCTCGGCGTTGGAATACCAGGCACAGCACGACGGGTTGACCAGTCTGCCCAATCGTTCCCTGTTGTTGGAACGCCTGGAAAGCGCCTTGCAGCATGCCTGTGATCATGACACGCCGCTGGCGTTATTTCTCATGGACCTTGATCGCTTCAAAGAGGTCAACGACACGCTCGGCCACCAGGTGGGCGATCGTCTCTTGCAGTTGGTCGGGCGTCGTCTGGAATCGGTCCTGTGCGACACCGACACCGTCGCCCGGCTCGGCGGGGATGAGTTCGCCGTGTTGCTGCCCGGCGCCGATCGCTCGCGCAGTCTTTCCGTCTGTCGCCAGATCCTCTCGGTGATGGAGGCTCAGTTACGCATCGATGATCTGCGTCTGCGTACCGCGATCAGTATCGGCGTGGTGCAATATCCGGAACACGGCGCCGACGCCACGCTGCTGATGCGCGCGGCCGATATCGCCATGTACGAGGCCAAACGCAAGCAGCAGGGTTTCGCCTATTATCGGCCGAGCAATGACACCCAGGCGATCAACCGGCTGGGGCTGTCGGCCGAACTCGGTGATGCCGTGGCCAACGACGAACTGAAGCTGGAATACCAGCCGATGGTGGACGTCAAGACCGGCAGGATTTTCTGCGCCGAGGCGCTGGTACGCTGGAGTCATCCGCAATTGGGGTTGATTCCCCCGGAAAACTTCATCTCCCTGGCCGAGCAGACCGGCGCCATTCGACCGCTGACGCTGTGGGTGATCAACCGGGCGTTGCTGCAGGTCAAACAATGGGCGTTGAGCGGCCTGGAGTTGTCCATCAGTATCAACTTATCAGTGCACTGTCTGCAGGATCGCGGCTTGCCAGCACAAGTGCAGAAACTGGTCGATCGTTATCAGGTGGATCCCGCAGCGGTGATTCTGGAAATTACCGAAAGCGCCATCATGTCCGATCCGATGACCGCCCGCCGGGTGATGCGGCGTTTGTCGAATATCGGTTTTCATCTTTCCATCGACGATTTCGGCACCGGTTATTCTTCTCTGGCCTATCTGAAGCAGTTGCCGGTAGACGAAATCAAGATCGACAAGTCCTTCGTCACGCAAATGGACCAGGATGAAAACGACGCGGTGATCGTGCGCGCCACCATCGATCTGGCGCACAACCTCGGGCTGAGAGTGGTCGCCGAAGGAGTCGAGAGCACCGATGTCTGGGATCTGTTGGAAATGCTCGGTTGCGATACCGCGCAGGGCTACTTTATCCGCCCGCCGCTGCCCGCGGCCTCGCTGGCGGCGTGGATTCGCTCCAGCCGGTGGCACGGCGAGCACTGGATGCTCTCCTTGCAGTCGCAGCGCTGAGGCGGCCTTTGCCGATAGACTAAATCGTCCGCGCCTGCGCCATGGCGTTACCGATATAAGCGCCCGGACTGAGTTCCGAGAGCTCCCGTTTGACGGCCTCCGGCAGGTCAAGTCCGGCGATAAACTGCTGCAGTGATTCGGGGCCGATGCCTTTGCCGCGCGTCAATTCCTTGAGCTTCTCATAGGGCTGCTCGATGCCGTAACGGCGCATCACCGTTTGTATCGCCTCGGCCAGCACTTCCCAGGTGGCATCCAGATCTTCCTGCAGGCGGCTGGGGTTGGCCTCCAGCTTGGCGATACCCCGCAGCAGGGAGTGGTAGGCGATAACCGAGTGCCCGACGCCGACGCCGAGATTGCGCAACACCGTAGAGTCGGTGAGATCACGCTGCCAGCGAGAGACCGGCAGCTTCATCGCCAGATGCTCGAACAGGGCATTGGCCACACCGAAATTACCCTCGGCGTTTTCAAAGTCGATGGGATTGACCTTGTGCGGCATGGTCGAAGAGCCGACTTCGCCGGCCACGGTTTTCTGTTTGAAATAACCCAGCGCTATGTAGCTCCAGATATCGCGCGCGAAGTCGAGCAGTACCGTGTTGCAACGGGCCGTGGCATGGAACAGTTCGGCGATGTAGTCGTGCGGTTCGATTTGCGTGGTGTAACTGTTCCACTCCAGGCCGAGGCCGCCGACAAAACGCTCGGCGAACGCCGGCCAGTCGATCTGTGGGTAGGCGATCAAGTGCGCGTTGTAGTTACCGACCGCGCCGTTGATTTTGCCCATCAGCCGCACCGCGGCGATCTGTTCGCGCTGGCGGCGCAGCCGGTGCACGGTGTTGGCCATTTCCTTGCCGAGGGTGGTCGGCGTGGCCGGCTGGCCGTGGGTACGCGAAAGCATGGGCAGTTCGGCGGTGGCGCGGGCCAGCGCGACGATCGCGTCGATCACCTCGTCGATCAGCGGCAGCAGCACCTGGGCGCGCGCTTCGCGCAGCATCAGCGCGTAGGCGAGGTTGTTGATGTCCTCGGAGGTGCAGGCAAAGTGGAAAAACTCGCCGAGCGCCTCCAGGCTGTCATTAGCGGCGACTTTTTCCTTGAGAAAGTACTCCACCGCCTTGACGTCGTGGTTGGTGGTGCGTTCGATGTTTTTCACGCGCTGCGCGTCGGCGAGGCTGAAGTTATCAACGATGGCGTTGAGGATAGCGTCGCTGTGCCTGTCCAACGCGGGTACTTCGGCGATATTGGGATCGGCGGCCAATGCCTGCAGCCAGCGTACTTCCACCAGCACACGGTGACGGATGAGACCGAATTCGCTGAAAATAGGCCGCAGGTTTTCCGTCTTGCCGGCATAACGCCCGTCAATCGGTGAGACGGCGGTCAGTGCTGTGAGCTCCATGGTCAGTCCTTGTCTGTTCAGGCGGCGAGCTGGCGCAGTACATAGTGCAGGATACCGCCGTGGCGGTAGTACTCGACTTCCTGCGGCGTGTCGATGCGCACCTCGGCGGTGAAGCTGATCTCGCTGCCATCGGCGGCGCTGGCGCGCACTTTGACCTCAGTGGCCGAGCCGTCGCCGAGGCCTTCGATGGCGTAGCTTTCCTCGCCGGTCAGACGCAGGATTTCGGCGTTTTCCCCCTGCGCGTACTGCAGCGGTAAAATGCCCATGCAGACCAGATTGGTACGGTGGATACGCTCGTAGCTTTCGGCGATGACCGCGCGCACACCGAGCAGGCGTGGCCCTTTGGCGGCCCAGTCGCGCGATGAACCCGAGCCGTATTCCTTGCCCGCCAGTACGATCAGTGGCACCCGGTCTTCCTGGTAGCGCATGGCCGCGTCATAGATGCTCATCTGCGCGCCGCCGGGCAGATGGCGGGTCAGGCCGCCTTCGGTGCCGGGGGCCAGTTGATTGCGCAGGCGGATGTTGGCGAACGTGCCGCGCATCATCACTTCGTGGTTGCCGCGGCGCGAACCGAGGGAGTTGAAATCGGCCTGCTGTACGCCGCGCTCCAACAGGTATATCCCCGCTGGGCTGTCCGGCTTAATGGCGCCGGCCGGGGAGATATGGTCGGTGGTCACCGAGTCGCCGAGTTTGGCCAGCACGCGCGCGCCGTGGATGTCGCTGACTTCACCGGGCTCACGGCTCATGTTATCGAAATAGGGGGGGTTCTGGATGTAAGTCGAGTCGGCGTGCCAATCGAACAGTTGCTGGGCCGGCGCCTGCAGCGACCGCCAGCGCTCGGCACCGGCGAACACATCGCGGTAAACACCGGTGAACTCTTCGCGCGTGACGCTGCCGAGCAGTGTGTCGCTGATCTCCTGCTGGCTCGGCCAGATGTCCTTGAGGAACACCGCTTTGCCCTCGGTGTCCTCGCCGATCGCCTCGTTGTAGAGATCGATGTCCATGCGCCCAGCAATAGCGTAGGCCACCACCAGCGGCGGCGAGGCCAGGTAGTTCATGCGCACTTCGGCGTGCACCCGGCCTTCGAAATTGCGGTTGCCCGAGAGCACCGCGCACACCGACAGGTTCCCTTCGGCGATGGCTGCGGAGACCGCTTCCGGTAGCGGCCCGGAATTGCCGATGCAGGTCGCGCAGCCATAGCCCACGACGTGGAAGCCGAGTCGCTCCAGGTCGTCCATCAGGCCGGCGGCGTTGAGGTATTCGGTGACCACTTGTGAACCGGGCGCCAGCGAAGTCTTGACCCAGGGCTTGACCTTGAGACCCAGCGCGGCGGCTTTTTTCGCCACCAGGCCGGCGCCGAGCATCACCGAGGGGTTGGAGGTATTGGTGCAGGAGGTGATCGAGGCGATCACCACGGCGCCGTCGTCCAGTTCGAACGCCTCGCCGTTGATGCTGCCCTTGACGGCGTGGCTGCTGAGGTCGCGCTCCTGCTTGAGGGCGTGCAGCGCGCCGCTGAACGACTGCTTGGCGACCGACAGCGCGACACGGTCTTGCGGTCGCTTGGGGCCGGCCAGGCTGGGAACGACTGTGCCCATCTCCAGTGCCACCACGCTGGTGTAGTCGGCTGCGGGTTGCCCGGCGGTGCGGAACATATTCTGCGCCCGCGCGTATGCCTCCACCAGGGCGATCTGCTGCTCGTCGCGACCGGTCAGGCGCAGATAATTGAGCGTCTCGGCGTCCACCGGGAAGATACCGCAGGTGGCGCCGTACTCCGGCGCCATATTGGCCAGCGTGGCACGGTCGGCGAGCGACAGGTGGTCGAGGCCGTCGCCGAAAAATTCGACGAACTTGCCCACCACGCCGTGACGGCGCAGCATCTCCACGACCACCAATACCAGGTCGGTGGCGGTTGCGCCTTCGGGTAATTTTCCGCTCAGTTCGAATCCGACCACTTGGGGAATCAGCATCGAAACCGGCTGACCGAGCATGGCCGCCTCAGCCTCGATGCCGCCGACCCCCCAGCCCAGCACGCCCAGGCCGTTGATCATCGTGGTGTGCGAATCGGTACCGACCAGGGTGTCGGGATAGGCCTCCAACAGGCCGTCGCGGGATTGCTCGAAAACCACCCGGGCCAGGTATTCGAGGTTCACCTGGTGAACGATGCCCGTGTCCGGCGGCACCACCTTGAAATTGGAAAATGCTTTCTGCCCCCACTTGAGAAAGCTGTAACGTTCCTGGTTGCGCTGGTATTCGATTTTGGCATTCAGATCGGCCGCGCCCTTGTTGCCGAAACTGTCGATTTGCACCGAGTGATCGATGACCAATTCGGCCGGCTGCAACGGATTGATTTTTTCCGGGTCGCCGCCGAGTGCTTTCATTGCGTCGCGCATCGCCGCCAGATCGACCACCGCGGGCACGCCGGTAAAGTCCTGCATCAGCACTCGCGCCGGGCGATAGGCGATTTCCTGGCTGGGTTCGGCCTTGGGGTTCCAGTGGATCAGCGCTTCAATATCGCTGCGTGTGACGGTCTTACCGTCCTCGTAACGCAGCAGATTTTCCAGCAGCACTTTGAGCGAATAGGGGAGCCGGGTGACATCGGTGTCGAGGGCGCTCAGGCGGTAGATCTGATAGGTTTTCGCGCCCACGGTGAGACTGTCGCGACTGGAAAAACTGTTGCTCATTCAAAGCTCCTGCTACGAATACGAAACTGAACGCGCCATTATGAGCTATTTAAAATCGACTGGGTAGGGGCACACAGAACACCTGACCGGGGCCAGGCGAGCGAACAAAAACGCTATTTTATTTATATAAATAACAATAATATATATCGTATATCTAAGAAAGTCCTGATTAATTCCTTTTCCGTCATTCTGGCGTATGCCAGAATCCAGTAAGATTCGGTGCACTGGATTCCGGCATGCGCCGGAATGACGAATTAATCAGAGCTTCCCTAATGTAATGTATAGTCCGATTTCAGCAACGCGCGCGCATGTTCGCTCAGCTTGCGCCGCTGCAGCAGCAGCCCAAGGCGGGTACCGCCGCACTGGCGCCACAGGACTACCGAGCGCATGGCCGCCAACAGTAAGGCGCGGATCTGCCGGGCGACGTCGGTTTCCTGCAACCGCAGCGGATCACCGTTGACCATGATGCGCGGGCGCAGGGTGCTCAGCGTGTCAGCGTAGGTA
>JASBSN010000064.1 GCA_030148915.1 Thiogranum sp. | reverse complement strand
CTTTTTAAGCGGTTGGCGCCGGGTCCGGGTTTTTGGGTGCATGCGCCGCCGGGGGCGCCAAACCCAAAAACCCCCGTACCGGGCGCAAACCGCCTGCACAATGCGGAGCCAGGGCGTTCACCCGTATCACAGATGTAGTTGTCCGATGACAACATTACAATGAATACCATGTCGCTCTTGCTTTCCCGTATCGTTTTATCTTTCCGGCCCCGACCAACTCACGCAATCGAACTTTGAGCGTGTTTTTGTTCGCTCCCGTGGCATCGGTTAGTTGGGCAATGGTTTGTCGCTTATTTGCGCGCAGCAGTTCTAATACTAGTACAGAAAGCTCAGGGAGTTCGGCTTCATCTGTCGCTGCTGCGTTTTCACGATCAAGGCGGCGGGCGAGATTGTCTTTTTGTTTTTTGAGACAACGCAGGAAGAATCCGACCCATGGCACCCAGTCCGGCCGGCCCCCTTTGAGGGTGGTTTGGGTGCGGCGAAGAGCTTTGTAATAGAGGTCTTTGTTTTCTTCGATAACGCTTTCAAGCGAGGCAAATGGCACATAGTCATAGCCTGCACGAAGCAAAAGCAATGTGGTGAGAACCCGCGATAGCCGCCCGTTACCATCTTGGAAGGGATGGATGGCAAGAAACACAACAACAAAAATGGCGATAATTAGCAGTGGGTGATATGCCTCCTCATCAATGGCTTTGATCGTCCAGGCAACCAATTCTTCCATTTCGCGCGGCGTGTCGAATGGCGTGGCAGTCTCGAATACAATGCCGATTTTATTTCCTTCGGCGTCGAATCCCATGACGTGATTGTCGAGCGTCTTGTATGACCCACGATGACGCTCATCCTTGTGACTGTGACGCAACAGTGTTTGATGAAGCTGGCGCAAATGGTTTTCGGTCAGCCTCAAATCCGCAAAGGCTTCGAAAACAAGGTCCATGGCCTCGGCATAACCTGCAACTTCCTGCTCGTCACGCGAGGCAAATGAGGTCTTGCCAAGGTGTGAAAGAAGCGCTTCGACTTCTGCATCGCTGAGTTTCGCACCTTCAATGCGAGTTGAAGAGCCAACGCTCTCCACCGTAGCAACCTTACGCAGCGCCTTAAGGCGTTCGGGGGAGAGGTTTTCCAAGGCTTGCCAACGCCCTTTGAATTCATCGATTTCCGCGATAAGCTTCACAAGGTCAGGCGTTAGAGTGAGGTCTGGCTCTTTCATAGTCCCCAAACATCCAGTTCCATACCCGATTATACCCGATTCCACCCGATAGCTCGATCTTCAAACCGCCACAGTAAAATCCGGCCACCCGGCATCCTGATCCGAGATCACCGCGACCGGCCGCGGCCACTCAATCCCCAGCTGCGGATCATCCCAACGTAACCCACGTCCCGACCCCGGCTGATACGGCTCCGACATCAAGTAAGCCACCTCGGTATTATCCGCCAGCGTAATAAACCCGTGGGCAAAGCCGCTCGGGATATACAACATCGAGGCGCTCTCGGCGCTGAGCTCGACGGCCATCCAGCGCGTGAATGTAGCCGATTCCGGCCGAATGTCGACAATCACGTCATAAATGGCGCCGCGGGTACAGCGCACCAGCTTGGTTTCCTCATAGGGCGCGGCCTGATAATGCATGCCCCGCAGCGTGCCGGCGCGGGTGTTGAAAGAGGTGTTGGCCTGCGCCACGCTGGCGACCAGGCCGTGCGCCTCAAACTCCTGCCGGCACCAGGTTCTGGCAAAAAAACCGCGCTCGTCGGCGATTTTCTCCAGCTCGATCAGATAGGCGCCAGCGAGTTCACACTGACTGAATTTCACCCCTCCTGCCACTCCAACTGACTGTTGAGGCGTCCCTGCTCACAGTGTTGAGCCAGAACTTTCAGTCGTATCAGCTGCGAATTGCGGAAGTCACTGTCACTGAACTGCATAAACTCCAGGCGCTGCGCCAGATCCTCAATGGCTGCTTTCAGGGTGATCTGCGGCTGATGATTCGGCGCAAGTTTCTGATAGAGCCCGAAATCCACCTGATACGAGCGCTTGTCCGGCTGGGCGTCCTTGTTGATCGATACTTCGACCCCCGGAATCACTTCGGCCACCGCCTCGGCGAGATCCCGCACCTGGTAATTCCAGCCGTTGCTGCCGGAGTTCAGCGCCAGAAACGCGCCGCCGTTGGCGCTATCGCGGTTAATGGCCCAGTCCATGGCCAACGCCATGTCCTTGACGTGAATCAACGGCCGCCAGGGCGTGCCGTCGCTCAACACTGTAATCTGCTTGGCGGCAATGGCGCCGGCGACGAAATCGTTGAGCACCAGATCCAGGCGCAGGCGATCGCTGGCGCCACAGGCGGTGGCAAATCGAAGACAGCTGACGACGAAGTTGTCATCGGCCAGTTTTTGTAACTCTTCTTCCATGCCGATTTTTGATTTGGCGTAAGCCGTGAGCGGATTGAGCGGTGCCTGCTCGCTGCGTGCATCGCCCTCGGCAAAGCCGTAAACGCTGCAACTGGAAGCAAACACAAAACGGCTGACACCGGCGGCCTTGGCCTGTTTGGCCAGCTTGAGGCTGGCCTGAAAGTTGATATCGTGCGTCACTTCTTTATAACGATCGCCCATCGGATCGTTGGAGATGGCCGCCAGATGCACCACCGCGTCCACCCCGGTAAATAGGCCCTCCGGCAGTTTTCTCAGATCGGCGAAATACTGCACGTCCAGCCGGTCTTCCGGAAATCGTGTGACCCCGGTGAGGCAATGGGCGAAATAGCCGGTGTCGATGCCGATAAGGGACGCCTGCGGCATGCTCTTGCGTAACTGCTCCAGCAGAAGGGGGCCGACGTAGCCCATGTTTCCTGTGATCAAGATTTTCAACGTAGTTCTCCCGGTGTATGTTCTACACAGTGTAATGACAGATGATAGTGAAAATTGCGGTCAGTCGCCTTATAACAGTTCACGCTGGACGAATTCGCGGTATTTTTGCGCAAACGAGGCCTTGGTGTGCGTGCCACTGGCGAATTGCCAGGTTGCCTGCGCCATATCCGCCAACTCGCCGCTGCTCAGCCCGGACAGGCGCACGACCTCTGTGCGCATTTGCGTGAGCGACGAGTCTTTCAGGGTGACGCCATAGTCGGCGATGTCGACCGAAGACTCGCGACTGACCACCGGTATCACGCCGGCCTGCATGCAGGCGATCACGCTCCCACCGCCGCCTTCGGCACAACTCGGATAGACGATGCCGAGACACTTGTCCAGAATCTCCTTGAACTTCGCATCGTTGATATCCACCCATCCTACCGGATGGATATTTTCGGTTTGGTACAGTTCGCGCTGATACTCCTGCACAAAGGCCTTTTCCTTTTCCAGCGGTCCGCACACATACAACTGGTAGTCCGGCAGGCCGGCGAACAACTCCAGCACCAGGTCGAGCCCTTTGTGGACAAAGCCGCCGCTGCCGAACCACAGATAGTTTTTGCGGATCGCATCGATATTACGCGCACCCCAGTCGAAACAGATCGGCGAAGAAATGGGGATACGGTGTATCGGCTTTTGCGCATAAGCGTAGCTGTCGATGGTAAAGTCGTTGCCCAGTATGGTGCCCATATCGGCGTTTTCGATCGCCAGATTGTGTTCGATAAGACGCACGCTGTTTTTGATGGCCGTTTTTCTGCGCCGGGAAAAGTCGATCAGACGACCATAGGCGTTGTGGTTATTGGTAATCCAATGCGCGGTATCGAGGTGGACGACTTTTTTGCAGCTGTCGTTGAGCAAGGCGGCGATACGATCGAAGTTGGTGCGCGCGCTGACGAAAAAGTCGTAGTGACGCGCGGGACGGAAGGCCGTGTTACGGTAACTGATCAGATCCACGGCATACCCGAGCTCCAGAAACGTGGTCACCATCTGGTGGGTTTCCCAATAGTGGGTGTGCGACCGGTAGATCGGATCGTCCGGATCGGTGATAAAGGCCTCGATGATATAGGCCAGCAGCACGTGCCCTTTCGCCTTGCAGCCCGGCGAAAGACGAATAACGCGCCGGTCGAGCTGCTCCGCTGCAAAGGACCGGGATAGCCGGCGAAGTTTTCTCAGTACTCTTTTCATGGCGCCTTGATGAGTTTGCGTTTCAGCCTGGCCAGCGCTTTTCTCCACGCCGGGCGCGGCGGCTGCGCGGGCTCTGTTTTGAGTTGCACGCTGATATAGTTCAGCGGAAAACCGCGCCCATCGGGCACTACGCCGCGCGCCGCGCCGGAGACCGGTTGTGCAAACAAGCATTCCTGCTCAAACCAGCGGTAATCGTCGAACCAGGTCCAGCAACCGTTTTTCTTGTACAACGCCGCGATCCGCTGTGCCAGTTGCAGATTGGCCGGGACCGGTTCGCAGAGGGCATCCAAACGCGACACGCAGCTGTTCATCAGATGCACCGAATGGCTGCTGCAGTAATTCGAAAACCACAGCGTATAGCCGTAGTCCGATTGCAACTGACTGAGCGCGCGATAGACGAGGATATGGTCTTCGTGACCGTACTCGCCCCAGGGGTTATGGGTGAAGATGTTTTTCCGCCCGGCGACCACCGGGCGCAGCAAGGGCAGTAATTGTGCGTGAGCGGTTTGGTAGCGTAGCTCGGCGGCGCGGTCTTTGCCCAGCTCAACGCCGTATTCGGTCAGCAGCGGCCGGGTCCAGTCCGCTTTGTTGAACGACATCGGCTCCACCACCTCGAGCGAGGACACATTCGCCAGTGGATACTCGGCGATGGTCCGCAGGCGCGCGCCGCCGAGCTCCCCCTGGCGGGGGTGGTCGTTGAAGCAGAAGACGGTCTGCTCCACCTGTGCAAGCGCACCACTGAGCCAGAGAATATCGTCATCCGGATGGGCCACGACCATGGCCGAAGCTTCAAACATGCGGGCGTTCACAAGGCTCAGCCGTTATCCGGCGACGACAAGGCGCGCCGCAGGAGGCGGGCGGCGTTCCAGGCGTGTCGTCGCCCGGTTGACAGCCAGCCGCGCAGCACACCTTGCTCTTTCTGATTGAAATACAAATCGGAGATAACCTGCTGGCGAAAGGTCCACTGCTCTTTCGGCCGAATGGCGACGGACCAGGGATACAGCCCCTGGCGTCGGACTTCACGGCTGTGCAGTACCTGATGCACGGCCTGGTAATCGTAGCCCAGCCGATTGAGAGTATCGGCGCCGAGGCCGGCCAGATAGCGCTGGGCGAAGTACAACGACTGGTCGTCATTGACCATATTTTTCCATTTGTCGACGCTCTGATGGCTGGGCTTGGTGTGTTGATCTATGCCGACCGGGTCGTTGTACTTCCCCACCGGTTTCGGCGTGTTTGAATAGTCCAGCATGTCGAGGTGAAATTCCAGCCCCAAATACTCGCAGAGCTTGCGAATCGCGCTTTCCGGTTCAGTGACGAACTTTTCGTAATGGATGACCGCCGCCGCGTCGCCGAGCAGCTCCATGCCCTCGAGAATCCAGCCGGGCGCGGACATCAGATCCGCGTTGAACACGCCGAGCACCGGCCAGTCGCCCTTAACGTAGGTGGTCAGTTCCGAGGCCAGTACCGCCATCGGATTGCGCAGCAGAAAGACAAATTTGGCCCGCGGAAACAACTGGTACAGCTCGGGGATAATGTAAAAATACCGCGGCGTTTTATCGACGAAATAGCGCTTATTGCCTTTCTCCAGGGCATCGTCATAAATCACCTTGGCCCAAGCGCGTATCGCGTCGTGATACACCGCTTCGCCGCGAGTATAGTGCTGCAGAAACTCTTCCACGCCTTTGTAGGCGAAACGCGCGTTGTAGTCGGCGGTGATGCCAGCGCTGCGCAAACCGTAGACCGGATGCAGCATCAGCCAGGTTTCCGCCGAGGTCTGCACCTGCGGATGACCAAACAGAATGCGCTGCAGCAAGGTCGAACCGGACCTCGGCTGGGAAATAATAAATATCAGGTTTTCGCCCAGATAAGGGTTATTCATTCTATTATCGGTCGCTCGCCATCGCGGTTCAGACAGAACCTTCTATTTTGCCTATAAAGATTATTATAGTCAATCAGTTACGGGTGATTTTGAAACGCTGTCACAGGTCCGCTTGCGACCCGCCTCAGCAACTTAGCGGGTCAAAATCCTCGGCCTTGAGTCTTTTCCGCTAAGCGCAGGCCCCACTATTGCGCGGCGCCGGCGGCGCGCAGATAAGCGACGATTTCCGGGTGCCCCCGCTGGCTGGCGACCTGCACCGCGCTGGCCCCCTTCCAGCCACGGACATTGACGTCGGCGCCCCGCTCGACCAGCAGCCTGAGCGCCGCCAACTGACCTTGTTGCGCGGCGAACCACAGCGCCGACTCACCGCTTGCCTTTTGCGCATTGACCGGCGCACCGTGCTCAATCAGCAGCGTCATGACCTCCGTATGCCCTTCATGGGCCGCCCACATCAACCCCGTGGCGTGGTGTGCACTGTCCACCGCGTTGACGTCCGCGCCGCCCCGCAGCAGCTTTTCCACCGTAGCTACATCACCCTGCTTGGCCGCCTGGGCCAATGCCTCATCGCTCGATGTCTGTGAACAGGCCGCGAGCAGCAGTGCCGCCAGAAACAGCATCCAGATGGCGCGCATCGGGTGTTCAAATCGCATTTTCCGCT
>JASBSN010000067.1 GCA_030148915.1 Thiogranum sp. | reverse complement strand
CTCCCGCGCCAGAAACGGCAGCACCGGCGTGCGCCGCACGCCCATGCGATCGCGCAAGCGCAGCAGCGTCGGATCCGTGGGGTCGATGGAAAGGCCGATTTTCACTGCGCTACGGGCGCGTTTGCGATGACCGAGCTTCATTTCCGCCAGCGCCAGATTGACCAGCACCCTGGGCTGCGTGGTCTCCAGGGCGGCGGCGCGCCGACACAAATTGAGCCCGCTGAGATCACCGCTGCAGACCTGACACAGTCCGTGATAGGACAGATACAGATGCCGGTAGATATCATCGGGCCCGCACGCCGACAGGGTGACGGAAAAATGCCGCGCTGCGGTTTTCCATTGTTGTTTACGGTAAAAAGCCAGACCCAGTTGGTATTCCTCGCGCGCAAGCGGCGCGCGCGGACGGGTCGCCGGAGAGATAGCTGCAGACATTTTGGCCCCCAAAAATGCTCGATCCCTGGCGGTCCATTCACCGAATTAAAATTCCAAAGCGCCGGAATTCCGGCGGCGCTGAATTAATCCTGCACCTGTTTTCGGTAAAAATCCAGCAGGCCACGGGTGGAGGCGTCGTGGCCTTCGCTCACTTTACCCGTATCCATTTCTTTTTGAATGACTTTTGCCAACTGCTTGCCGAGTTCGACCCCCCATTGATCAAAAGAATTGATGTTCCAGATGATGCCCTGGACGAAAATCTTGTGCTCGTAGAGCGCCACCAGCATGCCCAGCATATGAGGGGTCAGCAGGGGGTACAGCAGCGAGTTGCTGGGCCGGTTGCCGGGAAAGACATTGTGCGGCAGTAGCGCCTGCAGGGCGCTTGCGGAGAGACCCTCCGCGGTGAGCTCGGCGCAGGCTTGTTCGGCGCTTTTGCCGCGCATCAGCGCCTCGCTCTGGGCGATGTAGTTGCTGAGCAGCACCTGCTGCTGGCGTTTGAGGCCGTGATGGGCATTCACCGCGGCGATAAAATCGCACGGAATCAAACGCGTACCCTGATGAATCAATTGGTAAAAGGCGTGCTGGCCGTTGGTGCCGGGCTCGCCCCAGATCACCGGTCCGGTGGTGTAATCGACCACGCTGGCGTTGCGCTCCACGCGCTTGCCGTTGCTTTCCATGTCGGCCTGCTGCAGGTAGGCGGGCAGCCGATGCAGGTGCTGGTCGTACGGCAACACCGCGTGAGTCGAGGCGCCGAAGAAGTTGTGATACCAGATGCCGAGCACGGCCATCACTATGGGCAGATTGCGCGCCGTATCGGCGGTGAGAAAATGCTGGTCCATGGCGTGTGCGCCGGCCAGCAGTTGCTCGAAGTGCTCCATGCCGATATACAGGGCGATGGAAAGGCCGATCGCCGACCACAGCGAATAACGCCCTCCCACCCAGTCCCAGAATTCGAACATGTTCGCCGTATCGATGCCGAAGGCCTGCACTGCCTCGGCGTTGGTCGAGAGCGCGGCGAAGTGCCTGGCCACAGCCGCTTCATCGCCGGCGGCCGCCAACAGCCAGCGGCGCGCCTGATGGGCGTTGATCAGTGTTTCCTGGGTGGTGAAGGTTTTCGAGGCGACCAGAAACAGCGTGGTTTGCGGGTCGAGCGCGCTCAGCGTGTCGTCGATCTGGCTGCCATCGACATTGGAGACAAAGTGCACCCGCAGCCGGCCGGCGTAAGGGCGCAGGGCGGCGCAGACCATCACCGGCCCGAGGTCGGAGCCGCCGATGCCTATATTGACCACATCGGTCACGGCTTTGCCGGAAAAGCCGCTCCACTCGCCGCTGCGCACCTGATGGCAAAAGTGTCGCATCCGCTCCAGCACGGCGTTGACTTCCGGCATGACATTTTTGCCCTCAACGCACACCGGCGTGTTGCTGCGGTTACGCAACGCCGTGTGCAACACCGCGCGCCCTTCGGTGAAGTTGATCTTCTCGCCACTGAACATCCGTTGTGTCCAGCCGCCGACATCACACGCCTCGGCCAGGCCAAACAACAACGACATGGTCTCGGCGGTAACTCGATTTTTCGAGTAATCCAGCAGCAGGTCGCCACAGCGCAGCGAAAAGCGCGCAAAGCGTTGCGGATCGGCATCAAACAGCTCGCTCATCCGCAGGTCTTTTGCCTGCCGATAGTGTGCGGCGAGTTTTCTCCAGGCTTCGGTCTGTGTGGGATCGGTCATCGGCTGTCTCGCAGCGGCCTACTCGGCGTCCTCTTCCAGGGTGTTACGCCAACGCTGGTCCTGACGCACCATGAGGCGTTCGGCTTCTTTCGGCCCCCAGCTGCCGGCCGGATAGGTATGGATGAAGTCGCGCTCGCTCGACCAGGCTTTCAGCACCGGATCGACCACCCGCCAGGCCCAGCTGACTTCGTCATAGCGCAGGAACAGCGAGTGATCGCCGTCGATCACGTCAAGCAGCAGCGCTTCATAGGCGTCCAGCTGCGCCTGGGTGACACCGCAATAGCTGGCGTCCAGTCGCGTGGTTTCCGCGCGCATCTCCAGACCCTGCTGTTTGACCTGCATTTCCAGGCGGATGCAGTCGTGCGGCTGCAGGTTCATCAGGATCCAGTTGGGCTTCAGGCGGTCGATCTGTGTTTCGCGGAACAGTTGCTGCGGCGGATGCTTGAAGCGGATTGAGACCATTGAGTTGCTTTTTTCCAGACGCTTGCCGGTGCGCAGGTAAAACGGCACGTTGCGCCAGCGCCAATTATCGATATAAAGTTTCAGCGCCGCGTAGGTCTCGGTGACGCTGTTGGCCGGTACGCCGGGCTCGTCGAGATAGCCCGGCGCGCTCTCGCCGTCGACCCGGCCGGCGGCATACTGGGCCCGAAAGGCGTGCGCGTTGACCGCGCTCTGGTGGATCGGGCGAATCGAGCGCAACACCTTGACCTTTTCGTCGCGCAGCGACTCGGCGTCCAGGTTGGCCGGCGGCTCCATGGCCACCAGCGTCAACAGTTGCAGCAGGTGGCTCTGGATCATGTCGCGCAGTGCCCCGGAGGTATCGTAGTAACCGGCGCGGCCCTCGGTACCCAACGATTCCGAGTGGGTGATCTGCACGTGATCGATGTAGTTGCGATTCCACAGCGGTTCGAGCATCAGGTTGGCGAAACGGAACACCAGGACGTTCTGGATAGTCCCCTTACCCAGATAGTGATCGATGCGGAAAATCTGCGTTTCATCAAAATCCCGATTGAGCCGGGCGTTGAGACTTTCGGCGCTTTCCAGATCGTAGCCAAACGGTTTTTCGATCACCAGACGACGCCAACCGCCCTGCTCGTTACTCAGGCCCACCTTACCCAGGTAACCGCTGACACGACCGAAATCGGCGGGGCTGATCGCCATGTAAAAAATCAGATTGGGTGAAAACTGAGCCGCGCCGGTGAGATAGTCGCGCAAGCCGTGGAAGGCCTGCTCTTCGACCAGATCGCCTGCAAAGAAATGCAAGCGCTGCAAAAAGCGCGTCACCGCGGTTTCATCGACCGGCTTTTCAGCCAGCCAGGTGTGAACCTGCTCGCGCCAGAACTCATCGCTCCAGTCGCGCCGACCGAAGCCGACCACTTTCAGTCCGGCGGGTAAGCGCCCGGCGACATCAAGGCGGTAAAGCGCCGGCAGCAGCTTGATTTTGGCCAGATTGCCGGTGGCGCCGAAAATAACAAACGTACAGTCTTCCATGGATTTATCCGCTTACCGTCAGATCGGGTGCGCTCTTGACGCTTAACCTATGTTACCGCAACCTACCGTATTCCGAGCTACCGTACCAGTTATGAATATTCTCTTTGCCAGCAGTGAAGCCCACCCTCTGATCAAAACCGGAGGTCTGGCCGACGTCGCCGGAAGTCTGCCCCGGGCGCTAAAAAGCGCCAAGCAGGAAGTGCGCCTGGTGCTGCCCGCCTACCCGGGCGCCATCAGTCGCGCCGAGAAATTGAAACTGGTCAGCGACGTCGTCCTGGCCGGCGCACGCACGCCGGTGCGATTGCTCGAAGGCTGGCTGCCGGGCTCGCGGGTACGCCTCTATCTGGTCGACTCACCCGAGCACTTCGACCGCCCTGGCGGCCCGTACCTGGACGAAGCGGGCAACGAGTGGCCGGACAACGCCGCGCGCTTTGCGCTGTTTTCGCGCGCGGTCAGCGCCATCGCCATGAACTGCGCCGGCCTCGGCTGGCAGCCGGAGTTGGTGCACTGCAACGACTGGCAGACCGGCCTGGTGCCGGCGCTGCTGGCCTGCCGCGCGCAGCGCCCGGCGACGCTGTTCACCATTCACAACCTGGCGTACCAGGGCCTGTTCGACTGGGCCAACTTTCAGTCGCTGAAGCTGCCGTTGGACTGGTGGTCGATGGAGCGCCTGGAGTTTCACAACCAGCTGTCGTTTATCAAAGGCGGGCTGGTGTACGCCGACTGGATCAACACGGTCAGCCCGTCCTATGCGCGGGAGATCCGCAGCGAGGCTTTCGGCTGCGGCCTGGAAGGCCTG
Source organism: Thiogranum sp. (assembly GCA_030148915.1). Taxonomy (GTDB): domain Bacteria; phylum Pseudomonadota; class Gammaproteobacteria; order DSM-19610; family DSM-19610; genus Thiogranum. Next base: position 19,727 of record JASBSN010000067.1, on the reverse strand, counting down.
CTGCAACACCGCCAGGATCGCCTCAGCGGCATTCTCAACGGCGTCGACTATCGGGTCTGGAATCCGGGCAAGGACAAGTTGCTGGCGCAAACTTATACGGTTCGCAGCCTGGAGCGCAAGCGCGAAAACAAGCAGGCGCTGCAACAGGCTTTCGGCCTGCCCGAGCGCGCCGGCTTTCCACTGCTCGGGCACGTCGGCCGTCTGGTTGATCAAAAAGGCCTTGACCTGGTGATCGAACTGATCCCGGAGCTGATCAAACGACGCCTGCAGCTGGTGGTGCTCGGCACCGGCCAGCCGGAACTGGAACAAGCGCTGCGTACTGCCTCGCAGCAGTATCCGGAGCAGATCGGCGTGCGCATCGGCTACGACGAACAACTCGCCCACCTGCTGGAAGCCGGCTCCGACTTGTTTCTCATGCCGTCGCGCTTCGAGCCGTGCGGCCTGAATCAGATTTATAGCCTGCGCTACGGCACACCACCGATTGTGCGCCGTACCGGCGGGCTGGCCGATACGGTGAGCGATGCCGATGCGGCCAACCTGGCGGCGGGCACCGCCAACGGTTTTGTCTTCGAGCAGATCAGCGCGGCGGCGCTGCTGGAGGCGATCGACCGGGCATTGGGCTGTTATACGCAACCGCAGGTCTGGCGCGCGCTGCAAAGCGCGGGGATGTCCGCCGACTTCTCCTGGACGCGCAGCGCCGAGGAATATCTGCGGCTCTACCAGCGCATCAGCGAAAACCCCATCGAGCACCCCGACTGCCAGCGTCGCGGCATCAGAAACGCCCAGGTCGAAGCCATACTCTGAGCGCGCCCGCCAAGCCGCCTGCGACCGGCGGCGGCAATTAACGCAGAGTGGCGCTCTTCGGGGTATAATAGCGCGCCGTTCACCCGCCAGCGGCCCTGGTGTTTCCACTGGGGCAGACTCAAAAACTCATGATAAACAAATGGATATGCCTGTGAAGACCTGCGTCACCCCACCCCCCCGCGATAAAGAACTGCGCGCCCGCGTGCGGCTGTTCGGCAACCTGCTGGGCGAAGTCATCGCGGCTCAGGCCGGCAAGGACGTACTGGCGGCCGTGGAAACGCTGCGTAAAGGTTATATCCGCCTGCGCAAGGAAGACAACCTTGCGCTGCGTACCCGCCTGGCGCGCACCATCGACGCCCTCGGTCCGGAAACCCTGAACCACGTAGTGCGCGCTTTCAATATCTATTTCAGTCTGGTCAACCTGGCTGAAGAATCGTTCCAGCACAAGGAGCGGCGCCGCCAGGTGCGCGAGGGCGGTCCGCTGTGGCGCGGCTCCTTCGATCACACCATGCGTGACCTGCACTACCACGGTATCAGCGCCGAGCAGTTGCATACACTGCTGGGTAAAACCCTCTACCTGCCGGTATTCACCGCCCACCCCACCGAATCCAAACGACGCGCGGTGATGCATACCCTGCGCGGCATTTTTCTCAGCGCCGAGCGGCTCGACAGTACCCGGCTGGGCAAAATCGAACGCGAGGAAATCATCGGCGATCTGCGTAACCGCATTCAGATTCTCTGGCAGACCGACGAAGTGCGGGTGCACAAGCCAAGTGTAGAGGACGAGATCCGCAACGGCCTGTTCTACTTCCGCGAGTCTTTGTTCCAGGCCGTGCCGCGCGTCTACCGCTATTTGGAAAAGGCGGTGCGCCGGGTCTACGGTGAACAGGACGTTAACGTCTCCGGTCTGCTGCAGTTCGGCTCCTGGATCGGCGGCGACCGCGACGGCAACCCCTTCGTCAAACCCTCTACCACCGAGTTCGCGTTGCGCATGCACATGCGCGAAATTCTCCGCGAATACTTGCGCCGGGTCGAGGACCTGCGCAGCAAACTCACCTATTCGAGCCGCCTGGTGCAGCCCAGCCAGGCTTTTCAGGATAATTTGGCGCGTGAACTGGCCCAGTGCCCGCAAATCGCCGGCGACCGTCCGGAGCGCTTCAGCCACGAGCCCTACCGGCGCAAACTGTATTTCATGCGCAATCGCCTGCGCCACAACCTGCACCTGACCGCCGCGCGCCTCGATCACGCCGAGACGGTCAAACTCGACGATTACCCCTGCCGCTACCGCTGCGAACAGGAGCTGATCGCCGACCTGCGGCTGATCCAGGATTCACTGGCCTCGCACGGAGATGCCAACATCGGCCAAGGCGAACTGCTCGATCTGATCCGCTTGGTGGAGACCTTTGGCTTTTTCCTCCAGCACCTGGATATCCGACAGGAGTCCACCCGTCACACCGACGCGGTGCAGGAGCTCTGCGCGCAGGCGGGATGCCAGGCCGATTACCGCTCGCTGGACGAAGATGCGCGCCTGGCCCTGCTGTGCCGTCTGCTGCAGGCAACGCCGGTGTCCATCGAGCGCGGAGCGCTTAGCGAGGAGACGCAGGAGACGCTGCAGGTATTGGAAGTGATGGCCAATATGCGCAGCGAAGTCAGCGACAACGCCTTCGGCACCTATGTGATCTCCATGACCCACAGCGCCAGCCACGTCCTGGAACTGATGTGGTTGGCCTCGCTGTGTGGCCTGGCCGGGCGCGAGGGCGATGCCTGGTTCTGCCATATCCGTATCAGCCCCCTGTTTGAGACCATCGACGATCTGAATCATGTCGAACAGGTAATGAGCCGACTGTTCGACGAGCCGGTATACCATGAGCTGCTGAAAGCTTCGGGCAATCTGCAGGAAATCATGCTCGGCTATTCCGACTCCTGCAAAGACGGCGGCATCCTTGCCTCGGGCTGGAACCTCTACGAAGCCCAGATCAAGATTATCCGCATCGCCGACCGCCACAACATCGACTGTCGGCTGTTTCATGGCCGCGGCGGCACCCTGGGCCGCGGCGGCGGCCCGACCTACGAGTCCATCCTGGCGCAGCCGGAAGGCACTGTGCACGGCCAGATCAAATTCACCGAACAGGGCGAAGTGCTGTCGTATAAATACAGCAACGAAGAGACCGCCGTCTACGAGCTGTCGATGGGGCTCACCGGCCTGCTCAAGGCCAGCCGGGGCATGGTCCAGCAACAGCAGCCGGACAACGGCCGCTTCAATCGCATCATGGGCGAACTGGCGCAGACCGGCGAACAGAGCTACCGCGACCTGATCGATCGCACCGACGGCTTGCTGGATTATTTCTACGAAGCCACGCCGGTGACCGAGATCGGCCTGCTGAATATCGGCTCACGCCCCAGCCATCGCAAAAAGAAAGACCGCTCCAAGAGTTCCATACGCGCCATCCCCTGGGTGTTCGGCTGGGCACAATCCCGCCACACCCTGCCCGCCTGGTACGGGATCGGCGCCGCCCTCGACCGCTTTGCCGACGCCGGCGAGAACAACCTGGAAACCCTGCAACAGATGTACCGCGACTGGCCGTTCTTCCGCGCCCTGCTGAGCAACACGCAAATGTCGCTGGCCAAATCGGAAATGGACATCGCCCGCGAATACACCAGCCTGGCCGAAGATCAGGCTCTGGCCAAGCGCATATACAGCCGCGTGCGCGAAGAACACGATCGCACCCGGAACATGGTGCAGAAAGTCGCCGGCATCCGTTGCCTGCTGGAAGAGACCCCGACCCTGGCGCTCTCACTGGTGCGCCGCGAGCCCTACCTGGACCCGCTCAACCACATCCAGATCACCCTGCTCGGGCGTACACGCAACGAAAAAATCGGGGAAGCCGAACGTGAACGGTGGGTCGAACCGTTGTTGCGTTCGATCAACGCTATTGCCAGTGGAATGCGCAATACCGGTTAACCCGCCGGTCGCGCAACCCCCTCAACCACAATATTCGCCTCATTCGGCCATCCCTGGGTAATAACCGGGATATTGGCGACAGAGAGATAGACCAGATTTTCTTCGCCATTCACCATCCGGAACACACGCGCACTGACGCTGTAGCGGTGCGTCGCCTTAATCTTGTCGCTTGAATAGCGCACAGAGAAGCGCACCGGCAACGCCGAAATCCGCGTTATACGTTGCGTCGCGATGAGAGTTGCCGGGGCATCCGCCAGCGATGTATCGGCGAGCGTCACCTCCAACTCGAGCCCTGCAAAGGAGGCCGGAATGTAGGCGAAATCCACGGTACCCGTGACCCCGTCAGTATTGCCACCGCCACAAGACACCGTGGCCAGACTTAACAACAGTAACCATAACGGCTTCATCCCAAACCTCCTCCCCTAAAGCAAGTCAAAACCTGATTAACCAAGCACCTGTACAGCCGCGTGCGCGAACTCCCCCTCAGGACACGTCAGCTAAAACGGTTGTAGGGGCACCGCTGTCTTTGCGCACGACACTCATACTCCCGTCGGTCTCGAGCACTACCGCTTCGACCTGGTGGTGCTGGCCGATCCCCTGGCTGCGTATAGCGTGCAGAACTTCGTCTTCGTTAACCCGCTCGGCTCTCATCGCGCCCGGTAGGAACACACCCTTATGAAATAACAATTTGGGCTCCGCTTTAATTATATGGCTTATGCTGTCGAAGCGCACCGACAGCCAAGTGATGAGAAACTGCAGCGAAAGCAACACCGCGAGTGCCGCTATCCCTTCCAGCAGGGCGGTATCCTTCGACAGGATAGTCGTCGCCAGGATGGACCCCAAGGCGACTGTCACCACAAAATCAAACGCATTCATTTTCGAAAGCGTTCGTTTACCGGAGATTCGCAACAGCAGGATAAGCGCCGCATAGGCGCACACGCCGACTACCACTGTCCTGAATAACCCGACCCAACTATCGAACAAGATCTCCATTCAGCGACTCAGAGTGCGGCGGCTGGACTCTCGCCTGCCGGATCTATAGAGAACCCAACCGCCGCCTAGCATGGCAGCACCCCAAAGCAAAAACCCCATATCCCAGTAAACCCACTGAGCCACTGGGACGGTTTCGTTGACGTGATGGATGCCGAGCAGTTGGTGATCAATGAGCCCCTCAACCAGATTGAACAAGCCGAACCCCATCAGCACGGTGCCCACCATAAGTTTTGCCGACCACCACAAGTGCGACCGGTGGGCGGTCCGCCACAATAGCACCAGACCCAGGGCAATAAACAGGTAAGTGCTGGCGTGGAAAAAGCCGTCCCACACGGTGTTAATTTTCAAATTCTCAATGCTGGTAGCAGGGTATCCTGCACTGGTCAGCATATGGTGCCACTGCAGTATCTGGTGCAGAACGATGCCATCGAAAAACCCGCCTAATCCGAGCCCCAGCACAATACCCGCCGAGGTCGGGAATGCGCGATCCTTTTTATTACTCGTCATGGTCGTGTCCGCCAAAGCTTCCGATACTACTGTATTGCTAACGGATGCGTCGTAAGCGGCTCTACCTTGCCATTGTCAGGCTTTCCTGACCCTCAGCACATCTTGCAGATCCGCCGAGGCCACATTACCGCAACTGGCTGTCTTTGCTCGCGCTTCGATTAAAGCCGGTGAACGTGGTCTGCTCTTCCTCGAGGCCCTCTTGACAATTAACACACAACCGCACCCCAGGGATAGCCTTACGGCGCGCTTCGGGGATGACCGCCTCGCATTCTTCACAGTGTGCCAAGCTCTCGCCTTCGGGCAATCGTTCCCTGGCCAGCTTGACGGCATCTTCCACCGTGGCGTCTATTTGTTCCTGCACCGCCCCGTCACGCGCCCACCCGACCGCCATAGCTTGCTCCTGTTCAACAGCATTTCGTTTCAGTCACGTGGCTTTTATCGTGAAATTTACCTGCTTAGGGCAGTTTACCCGAATTTGCTGCTCGCATAACGGGAAGACAAACCGTGCCAACGGCGGGACCAGCCAGTCCGGAGAGTCGGTCGCGACTGTGTGCTTGGCCTCAATAGTGCCATGCGTCGAACTCGCTCAAGGCTGTAGAATCAGTTAAATATTTAACCCTGCTTGACAAAGCAAGCTCTTGTATTTTAATTAAAAGCTTCCGCTCCGGCAAAGAGGCGATGTTTTTATTCGTGGCCGATGAATAGTCGGATACATAGCCCCACATATGCAACAAGGCATTACGCAGAAGTTTCTTACTCGGTGGAGAGCGCAATAAATTTGTCAGCTCTAGAGAGACATCCTCAAGCGCCTTTGCACCCGTTGTTGATGTAACCCATTTACCGATGTCCTGATAAGCCGCGGTATCCCGAGCCATCACGGAGTATTTGTGCTGCGCCCATAGTTGTTGTGCATTTTTGGGTAGCGATATTCTCCCCGCTTCAAGGTTTTTATATTTCTCAGCAAGGATAGAGAGCTGGGATGCCGGTGAGTCGATAAAAACCAGAGGCCATTTCTGGGCATTAGCTCTTAACAGCACAGGGGATTTATCAATGTACCCTCTGAGCACCATTTCGGCGACAAGCAGTTTATGGCGTTGTTTTAGCGCCCATCCATAACCCATCCAACGAAGCGTTTCGGGGTGTCTGGAATAGCCTTTTTTGTTGTGGCGGATGATGGATACGATACCGTGTAACTCTCGATGCTCACCCAAGAGACTTTGCCGATTCAAATAGCCTGGGTTGATGTCCCAAATTCTCATGTAAAGCCTATCGCTGTGTGTTACCTGTGTGCGTACGGGTCTGGGGCGATGCGTGTTTTTTCCATAGTAACAAGGGATTGTGGGTCAAACGTCGCCTGCGGCAATTTTTATGCAGATACGGCTGTTCGCCGCGAGAGCAAGGCCTCAGGCCGCCCCACCGGCACTTTAATATCGAAAATACCGATACTAGAGTGCAAATAATATCGTTTTACAATGATTTATCTAGGCCGCTATAGTCATCACAAACTATCTGTGGGAGATCTGATATGCAGACCAATACGCTTCTTGCCCGCGATGTCGAAGGTTATATCGTCGATCCTGAAGACTGGAGCGAGAATCTCGCCAGTGAACTGGCGGCGGAAGAACACATTGAACTCACGCCGGACTACTGGCAGGTGATTAATTTCATGCGTGGCTATTGGCTGGAAAACAAAGTGGCGCCCGACGTGCGCCATGTGGTCGAGCACCTGGTAGTCAATGAGGGCTGGGACAAAAAAACCGCCAAGAAGCACCTTTTCGATCTGTTCCCTTATGGCTATGTCAAACAGGCCTGCAAAATTGCCGGAATGCAGCGTCCGCGCGCCTGGAGTACCGGCTGAATAACTGAAGATCCGGAGCGGCGAATGTCCTCGATATTGGAAATTCAGTGTATTCGGATATTGTTCTACACGTTGACAGTCAACTCAAACGATGCGAAAAAGTCCGTCAAGGTGTTAGTGGCCCCATAATAGTGCAACAACAAAAACGCCTCTGCCTGCTTTACCAGGATGACTTCATCAGTGATTACCCGGTCGGCATCGTTTTGGGCTTTATTCTCGAACTTCCGTAAGCGTGGGCGCCGCCTGGTAGTGCTCGGCGCGGCTGTGGGCCAGCTTGTCAGTCAATCGGCGTTTGCCGCGAATGAGTATGCCTGTGCTGCGGCTTGCCCCACCGAGCATACGGCGGCAGTGCAATATTACAGCGAAGACGCCTGCGATCGTCACGGCACAGGCACTCCCTCGCTCACCCAGTCTGGCCAGATCATGGCTTCAGCATGCGCCTGCTGTAATATCCGTTTAGGTGTTTACTTGGTACTGTCGGAGCAGGCAAGCGCGCTTGCCGTGCGCGCCGGTTCTTATTCACCCACCGCCATCATCGCATACGCGGAATTCACCGAAAAGCCCGGACTACCTCCACCGAAATACGCGCCGCCGGTTTAAACGCCGGTTTCTCGTGCAACTCCCTCCTGCTTCGAGTGAAGTTTTATTAGCCGCCTGTTTTGCTACTGCGCAGGCTGGAGCCGCTTGCGTTCCATCTGTAGTCAAAGCCGGGCAACTAACACTACCACCTAAATAGAGACACAAAAGAGGCTACTATGAAGAGAAGAACCTTCTTACAGGCGAGTGCCGCCGGGATCGCCGGCGCCCTCACGGGTACCGCAGGTCTGTTGACCTGGGTTCCTCGTGCGCACGCTGCCACTATTACCACGGCTTACAGTATCACCGACGGCTATATCACTCAGCCCGATGGCGTGAATGTTTACTTCAAGGGTTATAGCGATTCCGCGACCGGGCTGAACGTGCCGGCGAGCTCCTTTATTGTGCAAGAAGGCGACACAGTACAGGTCACTATCAACAATACTCTGGGCACCGATCACAGTTTCGTCATCGACGGTGTTGTCGATAGCGGTGTGATCGCCGCCGGAACCAGTAAAACGGTGAGCTTCCTGGCGAGCACCGCCGGATCGTACCTGTTTTACGATAAGCTGAATACACCTTATAACCGCGCCGTCGGCTTACACGGCGCCATGGCGGTGATGCCGACGGGCAGCGCTAACACACTGTACGCTGGCAGTCCGAGCTTCGTAAAGCAGTTATTCTGGGTTTATAATGAATGCGATCCGGCGGTCAATGAAGCCGTGCGGACCAATAGCACGCCACCGCCACTAAGCAGTTACGTGCCGCGCTATTTCACCATCAACGGCCTGAGCGCCCGCCCGCCTGGCGCACCCGGTTACGACGACCCCGCGATTAACTCCTACTACGACCCCAGAACTGCGCTAGCCGGCTACATCGGCGATCGCACGCTGGTGCGGGTGCTAAGCGCGGGACTGTGCACGCATTCCATGCACTTCCACGCCAACCATGTGGAGCTGTTAACGCGCAACGGTTCGGTGCTTGCAGATATCTGGTTGAAAGACGTGGTGTCGCTGGATAACAACATGGGCTCGGCGGACCTCATCTATCCCTTCGATCCGCCACCGGACGCCTGGCCGCCGGTGAGCACCGGCAATTTCGTGATGCATCTGCACAACGAGCAGACGCAGACTTCGGGTGGCGGGTCGTATCAGTTTGGTGCGCAAACATCGATCAAATTCAAGTGATGAGGAGTACGACTATGGGAATGGGAACGGCGTGTTACGTCTATCCGGGTGCCCCGGCAACCCCTGGCATTGTAACACCGGATATTTCTTTTGACCGCGGCGTGTATATGAACGGATCGGTTACGATGGACGACGGTCGCGCCATCGAAGTATGGGGCTTCACCCAGGGGGGTATGATGGGCAATCAGTTTCCCTCGCCGCCGATGCGGGTGCGTGAGGGCCAGATTGTACATACCAACTTCACCAACAACGGTATGATGTGGTTGCACACCATTCATCACCACGGTATCGAGCCGAGCACGGAAAATGACGGTGTGGGTCATACATCGTTCGACGTGGACGGCTCCTACACCTATCAGTGGAAAGCCAGCAACGCCGGTACGTATTTTTATCACTGTCATACCAATACGGTGCTGCACGCCGAAATGGGCATGTACGGCGCATTGATCATCGATCCGCCGGACGGTTCGAAACGCGCTTTCACCGGTGCACCACTGTATGACGTGGAAGCGATCTGGGCCTGCGATGAATTCGACTCGTCGTGGCACACGCTGAACTGGGACGCCGGCACCTGCGGCGCCGACGTCGGCCTGAACGATATGCGCCCGGACTATTTCATCATCTCCGGGGTCGACGGGGCCAGCTCCGCGTTGACCGATACGCGCGCGGCGGTAAGCATGAACGCCGGCCAGGCACTGCTGGTGCGCTATATCAACGCCGGTTACACCCCGCAACGCATCAATTTCGGTGGATTGAGCGGCGATGTGATCGCCTCCGACGGCCGGCCGCTGCCTAATGCAGTGCCAGCCACCTCGTGGAAGAGCACCGCTGCCGAACGTTATGACATTATGTTCTATCCGACCACACCGGGTATCTATGAAGTGACTGTAGAGTATCTGCATTGGGTCACCGGCGCGGTGATCGGTACGGCGCGCACCCGGATTAACGTCAACTGATCCGCGACTAGTCGCAGTTGCCACTCTGAGGGGGCTGTCCACAGCCCCCTTTTTTTACTCAAACATGATCACGTCGTAGAAGGCGATTATGTCAACATTCGAGGGCTTTCCACGCCCTCGGGAATGTTGATCTGCGTCAATAACTTCGCCCAGGCGAAGCATAGACTCTGGGCCGTAAACACCGAATCGGCTATCAACTGCCCTAGGTTTAACTGCTACGAGGTACTGCAGCCATGTCGCTTCCCCATTCGCTAGTGTCACTCGCCAAGTTTATGCTGACGCTTGTCAGCGCTGCGATAATCACCGCCTACGGGGGTGGCAGCAGTTCTTCGGAATCCAGCGCCCTGACGCTGGCGATCGCGGATGCACCGGTGGATGACGCCGAAAAGGTAGTGGTGGAATTTACCGCGGTGGAGATGCAGCCGGCCAACGGGCCTAGCGTGATGATCGAGTTCGCAACCCCTCGGCAAATTGACCTGCTGCGCCTTACCGGTGGGGTCAGCGATACACTGCTCGACGGCAAAACTGTGCCCGCCGGGCAGTACAACTGGCTGCGTTTACACGTCAATGCCGAAACAAACGTGCGCGACTCATACATCACCATCAACGGCTCGGAACATGAAATGCGCATTCCCAGTGGCGCCGAATCCGGCTTACAGATCAATCGCGGTTTTACGATGCCGAGCTCCGGTACGAGCACTTTTACGATCGATTTCGATCTGCGCAAGTCGGTGCATCAACCGGGCCTGTCGGGCGGTGATTTTCTGTTACGACCCACGTTACGCATGGTCGATAACAGCCGTATGGGCATGATGTCCGGCGCGATCGACGCCAGTCTTGTGAGCGCAAACTGCATCTCCACTGACACGCCGGCTGTGTATGTTTTCGACGGCCCGGTCACTCAGCCGGATGACGTTGACGGGGTTGCACCCGAACCGATCACTACCGCCAGGGTGCCGATGGACGGGCAGTATGCCTATACCGTGCCGTTCCTTGAGTCGGGTGATTATATGGTGGCCTTCACTTGTGACGCCGCCATGGACCAGCCGGACTTCGATGATAGCGGAATGGTTTTTCACGGTACGACCCTTTTGTCTGTGCGGTCGGGCCAAACGATGACGCATCGTTTTGTGCCTTAGTGAGGATGACGATCTCAGCGTATGCCGAGCTCGAGGCTGGAGATAGTGCAACCCGACTAACCTCGGCAGTTCACCTGGAGACGTCTACTCCGCCTCTTTTTGACCATGCGGCATAGATTTTATCGTCCCACTTGCTTTGAAAGTAAGCGATCACCGCGTCCATTTCGTGCTCGTTCAGCTTGTCTTTGAAGGGAGGCATTTTCCCGCCCAGCGGGATACCACCGTTAGTTATCGATCTTCTCAGCGCGCTAAGCGCATGATGCCAGGCGTGGGCGGTGCCATTCAAAGGCGGAGCAGGATAGGAGCCGTCGGCCAGGGTTTCTTTCCAATTAGCTGTGCCCTGCGCATCCTTGCCGTGACATTCGGCACAATTGTCGGCAAATAACTGGCGCCCGGTATCCACCTGCGACTGGGTATACCATCTACCCTCCACCTTGACTTCATCGGTGCTTTTTTCGCAGCCGGTAAGCGACAAAGAAGACAACAGTAATGGGATCAGCAATTTTTTCATGCGCAAGCTCTCCATAACACGTCCATACATAGTCGCCAAGCACTATGCACTCGGCACAGGCACGCCCCACCGACAGCGACCCTGGGTACCATCAGCTTCCGGCTGGTGGCACCGGCGGTGGTTATGATGCGTTACGCAGTTGCTTTTAACAAGATAAATAGGCGAGACTGAATGTGTTGACAGAGCAGTCAACAGCAGAGGGCAGGCATCGCCAGTCGGCACGTGCCCAGGCAGCGGATCACCGCTAATGCCGGTGTTGTCTACCTGGGCTGTAGATATACGCTATGCTCTCCCAACAGACTTGCCATCAGAATAAGGAAATCCGCTATGCGCTGGGTCAGGCTGTTGTCCGTTGCTGCATTGCTTGGATTAAATCCTCCGCCCGCGCTCGCTGGTGCCTCCGGACACACCTTTATAACCGTTTCCGCAGCCTGCGGCGCTACTTCACGCGTGATGGTCGTCGCCGGACGCCTGCTGCCCGAGGTGTTGGGTGCGTCGGTCGATGACATCAGCCTGTGGCGCTGGTCCGGCACTGCACTGGAACCGATTGTATTTCAGATCGATCGAAAAGATGCAGAGAATCGGTACATCCTGGCCGCGCCCGAAGCTGTCACCCCCGCGGCCGAGAGTAACCTATTCGCTGCCAACGATGAGTTAGCCTTACTGTTTCAGGATACCGGTGCGCTCCGTCGCCCGGCGGGCCTGGGTACGCACAACGGGCAAGACCGCTTGCTGGAAGTTGAACTGCGCGATCGGTCATCCGGCCCCAGCCGTTGGCTGTACATCAAGCGGGGAGCAGTAGCCCGCACGTTTCCCGGGCACCGCTATATCCAGTACTTACCCGCGCAGGATAGCGTCGTGAGCGAGAATTTCGCCATCGGCTTTTCCGCCGGCGCGCCTTTTCTGGTCGATTCACTGGTATGGCGCGCAGGCCCGCAGGGCGGCTGGAGCCCGGATGTGGTCGACACCATGAAAATCCGCCACACCGGCAAGCTGTTTGGTTTTATCCCCTTTGAGCGCGACGCCGACGATTACCGCTCCAGGCTTATCGCCGTTAAACAAGGTCCTATAAGGATTATCCGGCGCACCAAAAACCGCCTGCGCATGGTATGGAGACTAAGCGCCCCCACGGTATTGGTGGACTATGTGGTGTCTCCGGACGGTTTTGTCATGGACACTGTTATCGATATTCCCTTCCCGGTGGGACTTTTCTTCTCGGACATTGTCACGCTGACGACGGTGGACTGGAACAGTGCGCCGAATCTGCCTGTGCTGCATATCAGCACGGATAGCCGGGGAGCTCAGCTGCTGGTCGACGGCCGACAGACGCGCGAAGAAGCCGCGTTCAATACGCTGACCTCAGCCAGCCTGGTGGTCGATAGCCGTCTTGGTCAGGTGCGCGCGAGCCTCGACATTCCCAATGACTTCCCTATTCAGTCGCATCTCTATCTGCTTGACGACCTGAGTCAACCCGACAGGCCGGAGCAGGATCCCGGTCAGTTCGGCAATGTGGGGTTTAAGACCACCGGGTGGGAAAACATCGACACCGAGGTACGCCATATGGAATTCAGGGCCTGCTTGATAAGCAAATAGTCCGGTGGAAATTTTCCAATATCAACCCCGCCGCGCGCGAAAAAATGCCTGCAGCCGTTGAGCGCACTCGCTTTTCAGCACACCGCCACTGACTTCGATGCGGTGATTGAGTCCCTGGGTGGCAAAGGCCTGCGCGGTGCTGTCGACGGCGCCTCGTTTGGGGTCCGAGGCGCCATATACCAGCCGCCCGATGCGGGCATGCAGCATGGCCCCGGCGCACATCAGGCAGGGCTCCAGCGTGACGTAGAGCGTGAGGCCGGTAAGCCGGTAATTAGCACAGCGCTGTGCGGCATCGCGCAGCGCGATGATCTCGGCGTGCGCGGTGGGGTCGTGACTGGAGATGGGTCGATTCCAGCCCTCGCCGATCACCTGCCCGCCGCGTACAATCACACAGCCGACCGGCACTTCATCACAAGCTTCGCCCTGTGCGGCCAGCGCCAGGGCGTGCTGCATCCAGCGGGTATCTTCGTTCGCTTGCATGGCGGTATCTATCCGAGCGGTTGCTGATTTTAGCCGCGAAACCGAAATGCCTCAAGGATTGAAGCGGAGCTCGGTGTCAAACCACCCGGCTGTGAAACGCCTGCTACAGGGATTCATTGATCAGCGCAAGGACCCTCTCCGTGGTACAACCCGATTGGGTGTCGATGGTAACAGTATAACTCTGCTCATCGTCATTGAGCCCCGCGTACGTCACGAGTTGATGCTCAAGCACACTGATGTCGGCTTCCGAGATGTCGCTCCCTTCACGTTGGCGGCCCCGAATGCGCTGTCGAAGAACATCGGCATCGGCACGAAAAAACAGAATGCGCATCGACGTTCCGAGGCGATCCGCCAGTTGTTTGAAAGGCGCTCTTTGTTGAGCTCTGAGAAACGTCGCGTCAATGATTACGCAATACCCGGACGCCAACACAGCCTCGGCAAGTTTTTCCAGTGTCGCATAGGTCTCCCGCGTGGCCTCTTCGCAATACACCCCGTGACCGATAGTAGTCGCCTCGCCCGGGCGCCGGCCTTTACCGAACATACGCTGTCTCTCGCGGTCCGAACGGATTCTTATCGCGCCCATTTCCTCGGCCAACGGACCCGAGAAGGTGGACTTGCCGCTGCCGGACAACCCGTGGGTGATAAATAACACCGCGCGTTGCGGTTGCGTATAGCCGAGCGCGAGGTGCAAATAACGCTCGAATTCCTGCCCTTGCGGCGATTGCAGGTCGCTCCCCGCTTCCTGAGCCAGACGGATACTCGCGACTTTCGCTCGCACCATGGCGCGGTAGGCCAGGTAGTAGCGAAAAACGCCCAGACCGCGATAATCTCCGGTTCTTTCCAGGTAGCCGTTCAAAAAACGGCCGGCGAAATCGCGTCTCTTGAAGTACTCCAGGTCCATGCACAGGAAAGCCACCTCGCTCATGACGTCAATCCAATAGAGCTCGGGATTGAACTCGATACCATCGAAGATGACGATGCGGCCCTCGACAACGGCCATATTACCCAGATGCATATCGCCGTGGCACTCGCGAATAAACCCCAGCTCTTTTCGTTGCCGAAACTGTTCGCGGCATGCCTGGTATTCCCGCTCAGCCCATACGCTTATGCGATCCAGCGCTGGGCAATGCCGGGAATCGCGCAGCTGCTGGCGAATGTGAACGAGGTTTTCCTGCACCGGGGCGTAGACACAATCCGGATCGCCATAGCGGGTGCCGGCGGCGGCCGCCGCAATCGATTGGTGAAAATCCGCCACCTGCGCAATGATCTGGTCGATGTGAGCAGCGTCGAGGAGACGCTGCTGGAGCCTATAGCTCAGCAATGCCTGTTGCGGAAAACGGCGCATTTTCACCGCGTACTCGAAGGCATCACCGGCTCCTCCCAGGCGCGGTTGATCGGCTGTGCCGGTGATGGGAACAACCGCCAGATAGAGTGCGGGCGCCAGCCTGCCGTTGAGCCGCAGTTCCTCCTCGCAATAGAATTTGCGTTTCTCCAGCGTCGAGAAATCCAGAAAACCGAGATCAATCGCCTTTTTGATTTTATAGGCGTACGAGCCACACAGAAAAACCCATGAGATATGGGTTTCGATCATCTGCAACCGATCGGTGGCGTGGGGATATACTGAGGGGTTGTGCAGAGCGCGGATTAAGTTGCGCTGGCTGTTGTCGAGCATTTTCAGCTATCCCTTGGGTTGAATCCGCCTCGGTTAATGATAGAGCTATTCCAGCTTGACTGACATGTAAGATTTACAGCGGGCCTGCATTATTTACCATCGCTGTCGTGTGTTGTTTACCGTATTAGCGGCGGCAAACCGGGACTTTCCATATATTAATTGTGCCGCCACGCCGTGAGATACGTGGCATGATGTTTGCTGATAAAGCTTATGATAATGAGCAGTGATTCAACAACATCGCAGCGGCCGCCGCAGCACCAACGCCGGCAGCCGGGTATCGAGCGCCGGATGCACCCCGCGCCTGAGTCAGGCATGGAAGATTATCTCGGCAGTGAAAAACTGGCCGGTCAGGTCGCTTTGATTACCGGCGGGGACAGTGGCATTGGGCGCGCGGTGGCTATCGCTTTTGCCAAGGAAGGGGCGGACATCGTTATTGTTTATCTGGATGAACATAGCGATGCCGAACGCACCAAAAGCGACGTCGAGGCCACAGGACGCTCCTGCCTGTTGTTGAACGGAGACGTGGGCGAGGAGAAATTTTGCCGGCAAGCGGTGGAAGCAACGCTGGAAAACTTTTCCAGATTGGACGTATTAGTCAACAATGCGGCGGAGCAGCACCCCCAATCGGACATCACCGATATAACGGCTGAGCAACTAGAGCGCACCTTTCGGTCTAACGTATATTCATTGTTTTTTATGGTCCAGGCGGCATTACCGCATATGCCGGACAACGCCAGAATAATCAACACCACTTCTGTAACAGCTTATCGCGGCAGCCCGGGCCTGCTGGACTATTCCGCTACAAAGGGCGCCATTCTGGCGTTTACCCGTTCTTTATCGCTGGCTTTGGTGGACAAAGGCATTCGCGTCAACGCGGTTGCCCCTGGCCCGATATGGACACCTTTGATCCCGGCGAGTTTCGATGCTGAACATGTCAGTAAATTCGGGGCCAAAACACCTATGCAGCGGGCGGGCCAGCCCAACGAGGTGGCACCCAGTTACGTGTTTCTGGCCAGCCAGGACTCGTCCTATATATCCGGGCAAGTGTTACACCCCAATGGTGGGGAAATTATCAACGCCTAACGAGGTGCACTATGAATCAAAATGCAAAAAAAGCCCCTTCGGTGCTCATTCATAATGGAGAATATTCCGATCAACGCTTCATTGATATCATGGCCGCGCACCATGCGATGGCCATTGATATGGCCAAGGTCGCAACAGATAAAGCCGAACACCCCGAAATTCGCAATCTCGCCAACAGTATGATTGCTGATCAGAGCGAAGAAATCGAAAAACTCTCTAAAATAAAGCAGGCTAATTTTGGCACAGATAGGGTCGCCACCGAACCAAGCGCTCACGAACGGACCATGCACGGAATGGTAAGCACTGAGGAGCTCGAACACGCCGATCCGTTCGACAGGGCCTTTATCCGAAATCAGCTACCCCATCATGCCTCAGCCATAGAAATGGCCTCCGTCGCTGCTATGGAAACGCAAATCGATGCTATCCGGGAGATGGCCTATCAGATCATGCACGCCCAAGCCGAAGAAATCGGTAATATGATTAACTGGCAAAAAACCTGGTACGGCCCATTATCTGATTAGTGCATTTATCTCGCGATAGGACTCGCAGTAGTAAGTTACGCATCCTTGTGCTCGTTGATTACGAAGCCGCCAACGGCAGCCGAAGCGTTACGCATAGCCCCCCACCGGTACGGTTGGCCGCCGTCACCCGGCCCCCGTGGGCATTCACCGCCCGCCGGGTGATAGCCAGGCCGAGACCGTAGCCGCCGCCGGCCTCGCGGTGCGCACTGCGCACGAAGGGTTCGAAGAGGGTCGCCAGTTCCGCCTCCGGAACACCCGGCCCCCGGTCGCAAACCTCCACTATCAGCTGCGTCCCGGACGCCTCGAGCTCTAGCGACACTTCTACCACGGTGCCCGGTGCGGTGTGGCGTACAGCGTTGCGGATCACGTTCTCGAAGGCACGGGAGAGCAGCTCCGCCCGACCCTTGAGCACCCATTCACCGGCTGTACGCAAGCGCACGTCCCGGTCGCTGGCTGCCGCCTCGAAGCGCGCGTCGTCGACAATATCTTCCAGCAACTCGCCGACGGCGAGGTACTCCTCCAGGCCCTGCATCACCCCCGCCTCCAACCTCGACAGGGTCAACAAGTGCCCCACCAGGTCGTCCAGACGGGTGCCCTCGCGTTCGATACGCTCAAGGGCGCAGGCCAGCTTCTCGGGCTGCTGGCGTGCCAGGCCTACAGCGACTTGCAGCCGCGCCAGGGGCGAGCGCAGTTCGTGGGAGACGTCGTTGAGCAGGCGCTTCTGCGCGCCCACCAATGCCTGCAGGCGTTCCGCCATATAGTCGAAGTCGCGGCCCAGGTCGCCGATCTCGTCGCGGCGCGGCCCCAGCGCCGGCATCACGCGAGTCTGCAGCGCACCTTCCGCCAACCGGCTGGTGGCACGGCGCAGATGCCGCAACGGGCGAGTGAGATACCAGGCCAAGCTGCCGCTGAACAGGAGGCCCGCGAGCACTGTGATGGCCAGGCGCAGGTAAAACGGATCCGGGCCCGGACGGCGATGCGCACCCCGGGGCCGGTGCGGGAGCACATCGGCAGGTGCGAACAGCAGATAATGGCGTCCGTCCGGCGCCTGCACCGGGCGCACCGCGTCGTCGTCGCCCGCGCTCGACAGCGCACGCGCGCGTTCCAGCGCCAGCGGCGGCACCGAACGGCCGAGCACGTCGGCGCCTGTAGCGTCCACGGCCAGCACCGGTAGCGGCCGTCGCGCGGGCCACTGCCCGGCGAGCGTCGCAAAGCCCGCGGCACCGCCGTAGCGCAGCGCGGTGCCCGCCGCCGCCAGGTTGCGCTCGGCTCGCGGTCCGGCCGCCAGTTCGGTCATCTGCGCCAAACGTTGCTGAGCATGGATGTGCACGACGAAGCCGACGCCGAAGCTCGTGACCAGCATAGTGACGACGAAGACCAGGAGGATTTTCCAGAACAGGCGGCCCATAGCGTCAGCCGGTGATCAGCTGGTAACCGGTGCCGCGCACTGTCTGGATCGGTGACCGTCCATCGGCCAGGGCCCCCAGCTTGCGGCGCAGGTTACTCACGTGCATGTCTACACTGCGGTCGTAGCGGACCAGCGGCCGGCCCAGACTATGCTCGGACAGCTCTGCCTTGCTCACCGGGCGTCTGGCATGGCGCACCAGCACCTGCAGCAGGTTAAATTCGGTGCTGGTCAGCTCCAACGCCGCGCCGCGCCATTCGGCCACGCGCTCACCGGGGCGCAGCACCAACTCACCGGCGCGCAGGACACCGTCAGCACCGGATTCGCTTTCGGCCGCGCCGGTGCGCCGCAGAATGGCGCGCAGACGGGCGACCAGTTCGCGCGGATTGCAGGGTTTGGCGAGATAATCGTCGGCCCCCAGTTCCAGACCGACGATGCGCTCGACGTCGTCACCCTTGGCCGTGAGCATGAGCACCGGCGTGCGCACGCCGCGGCGGATGCGCTGCAGTGTCTCCAGTCCGTTGAGCTTGGGCAGCATGATATCCAGCACCACCAGGTCGTAGACCCCGGTGAGGGCCCGGTTCGCCCCGTCCTCGCCGTCATGGGCCATATCCACGTCGAAGCCTTCCGGCGCCAAATACTCCGCCAGCATCTCGGTCAACTCCACATCGTCATCCACCAGCAGCAACCGACTCATGGCCCTGGACGCACTTCCCGCACTGTTTCCATAGAACCGATGGTGCCACAGCCGCACCGGCGCCGGGCAGCCTTTACAGATCTTTACATGGAATTACCCGGCGCTGACCCCCTTTTGCACCCGGCTCCCCCATACTTTTCACCACGCCAAGACAGACCCATCCACACCATGAAGGAGTCACCCATGAAAAAGCGTAACATCGTACTGAGCACCATCCTGGCCGGCACCGTTTTCAGCGTCGCCTCGGTTGGCATCGCCCGCGCCGAGCCGCGCGGCGGCTGTGGCGCGCAGGGCCATCACACCTCGGTGCAAGAGGGCCACATGGGCCACGATGGCTTCGGCCACAAGTTCAAGCGCCTGAACCTCACCGAGGCGCAACGCGACCAGATGTTCGAAATCCGCTACGCCCAGAAGCCGGCCATGCGGTCGAAAATGAAGGAACTGCATAGGGCTCGCCAGGCCCTGCGCGAGGCGGCCACGGCGGACAACTACGACTTGCGCCAAGTGCAGACGCTGGCCCAGGCGCAGGCCAAGACCCTGGCCGAGATGATAGTGATGCGCACCGAGACGCGCCACAAGATCTACGCCATCCTCACTCCGGAGCAGCGCCAACAGCTTTCGCAGATGCGCGAGCACCGCGGCGGCCACGACGAATCACGTAGGGACCTCTGACCCCCGTTAGCCCAACGCAATGCAAAAGCGCAGGGCCGGCCCGCGAGCCCGCCCTGCGCCGTTGGAGACCAACCCATAAAAATCTGCCACATAAGACCTGAAGTATTAAGT
>JASBSN010000065.1 GCA_030148915.1 Thiogranum sp. | reverse complement strand
GCCGGTGGTGCGGAAGTGTTGATCGGTAATTCCCACGCACTGGAGACCGCGCAGCGCCTGCAACTGCCGTTGCTGCGGGCCGGCTTTCCCCAGTACGACCAGCTCGGCGGTTACCAGCGTACCTGGATCGGTTACCGCGGTACGCGCCGGACGCTGTTCGAGCTGGCCAATATGATGCTGGAGCTGGAAAAAGGTGAAATTGAACCTTACCGCTCCGTGCTTGCGCAGAAACCCGACTATCATGAGGCCAACGATGGCAATGCAACGACGCCTGAAAGTTCTGCAATCCGGCACTGAGGAGAGTCACTGGGTGGATACCGCCGTTAAAGTCGCTTTCGCCAGCACTGACATGAAACAGGTCGACCAGCACTTCGGTTCGGCCGAGTCGTTCGCCCTCTACGCCGTCGACATGGAACGAAGCGAACTGCTGGAGGTGGTGCAGTTCGGCGAACTGGCCATGGACGGCAACGAAGACAAGCTGGTGGCCAAGATCGCCGCGCTGGAAGGGTGTATTGCCGTGTATACGCAGGCCGTTGGCGCCTCGGCTGTCGGGCAGTTGAAGCACAAAGGCATTCAGCCGGTCAAGGTTACGCCGGGTGCCTATATCTCCGATCTGCTGGAATCCCTGCGGGATCAGTTGCGCGAAGGCCCGAGTGCCTGGCTGGCGCGGGCGATTGAAGCACACAAACCCGTAGACCCCGCGCGCTTTCAGGACATGGAAGCCGAAGGCTGGGACGAGTAGGGCGGCGCATGATAGAGACACAGGCCAGAGTGGTGGCGGTGGAGTCCGGATACGCTTGGGTCGAATCCGAGCGGCGTAGCGGCTGCAGCCAGTGTACCAGCAGCGGGAGTTGCGGTGTGTCGTCACTCGACAAGTTGTTTGGGGCGCGCAGTCAACGTATGCGTCTGGCGAATCCGCTGGGCGTGCGTAGCGGCGAAGATGTTGTCATCGGGCTGTCCGAGAAACGCCTGGTCGCCGCAGCGGCAGCGGCGTACCTGTTGCCGTTGTTCGCCATGATCGGTGCGGCCCTGCTGAGCGATTACTACGGCCAGGGTCAGGGTGTGTTGGCATTGTCGAGCCTGGTCGGTCTGATGGCTGGTTTGTGGCTGGTTAAACGCCGCTCGGGCTACCGCACTGCGCTGGCACGCTTCCAGCCGGTGATACTTGGGCGCCGGGACGCCGGCGAATGCACAATTGACGTCAAATCTATAAAGGCAGGAGTAAACCATGAGTGAAGCAGCCGCGGTGATCGTCGACAACGATCCGGTTTTGCAGTCCGACTTTGCCCGGGAGATGGTGCGCCAGATGCGCGCCGTCGATACCTACGGTACCTACGATGACTGGCCGGAGGCGAAGATATTGACACCGTTTGTGCTGACCAAGGCAATGCGCCGCGAAATTCCCATCGTCGGCGATCCGGACGAAATTACCATGGCCCGGGTAAAAGCCTTTTATAACGCCATAGCCGCAACCGTTGAAAGCCGCTGCGGACTGATGGCGGTGCCGATGGTTCATCTCAGTCACGAGGGCTTTGGTCGCGTGCTGATTACCGTGGGCAAACTGGTGGTGATGGACAAAACGCTGCGCGATGTACACCGCTTCGGTTTCCCCGAACTGGCGAAAATGAAACAAGACGCAGACAAGCTGGTGGACAGGGCCATAGAGATGGTCGAAGCCTGGCATGAAGTCGCCAAACTCTAGGAGCCGGTGATGAATGCGGATGAACTGAAAGCCTTGCAGAAAGCGGTACGAAAGGCCAAACGTAGGGCGACTGAAAAGGCCGGCGAGATGCACGATCTGGTCGAGGACCGGCTGCCTGTTGCTTACGAAGAAATCCCCGGGCTGGCGCAGGAGACTTACGCTGCCTGTGTGGCCTGGGCGGAGGCTAACGAAAAACTGCAAGCCGCCGAGGCGGAACTTGCCGAAGTTTCCTGAGAAGGAGCAGTATGATGAGTGTCATTACCGGAGTGACCCGTGGCGGAACGGAATGGACGCCTGCGTTCATATCAGCGCTGAATCCGACTAACTGCATAGGCTGTGGGCGCTGTTTCAAGGTCTGTCCGCGCGACGTGTTCGAGCTGGTGGATCGCGAGACCATGGACGATGACCAAGACTGCGACGAGGATTACGGTGATGACGATGACGGTTTCTCCGATGACACCTCGATGGTCATGAGCCTGATGAACGCCCTCGACTGCATCGGTTGCCAGGCCTGTTCCCGGGTTTGCCCGAAGAAGTGTCTGAGCCACGAAGCTGCCGATGCTGCCGCCTGAACTACCCATGGATAACGCCGTTATGCCTAAACCCGACAAACATGTATTTATCTGTACCCAGTCACGCCCGCCCGGACACCCGCGCGGTTCCTGCGCCGACCAGGGATGCAATGCGGTTTACGAGGAATTCCTCTGGCAGCTACAGAACCGAAACTTGTTCAACAAGGTCCAGGTGACCGCCACCGGCTGCATGGGTCCGTGCAGTGAAGGGCCCAATGTGTTGGTCTACCCGGAAGGGGTGATGTACGGAAAAGTCAGCAAGGATGATGTATCCGCGATCTACGACCAGCACCTGGAAAAAGGCGAACCGGTCGAGCGCCTGCTGATGACGCCGGAGTTCTGGGGGTGAGAGCGGCAGCGGTTGAACCACTGGCGGACGAGCACGTCCGGTTTGGACGCGACATTCCTGCCGCGGTTAATGTGCTGCTGCAACAGGCGGCCGCCAACACTGACAATTTTACCGTCAGTGAGCACGCCCTGTTACAGGCCCGGGCACTGGCGCCTGAGCAGCTGGAAGTCTTTATTGCACTGTACAAGCTGTATTTCTATCGCGGTTTTAACGGGAAGGCCGAGAAGGTCGTGATCGAAGCATTACACAGTGCTGCGAGCAGTGGCGGGTTTGATCCGGACTGGCGTCAGCTGGAGGCTGGCAGTACTGACTGGCAAGCGTGCGCAGGCCCGCCCCGTGTTTATCTGTACAGTCTGAAAGCTCTGTGCTTTATTCGCCTGCGTCAGAACGATAGCCACGGCGCGAGCGAACTGCTTACGACGCTGCGCCGGCTTGATCCTGATGACCAGGTGGGCGCCAGTGTGCTCAGGGATCTGGCCGGGGCACTGGAGGATGATGGATCATGACAGATGAAACGCTTAAAGAACATATCGACTCGGTTGGTCTGCTTGCCCGGGCGATCTGCAGCACGCTGGACGATGAGCTTGGGAAGCTAGGGTTTTCGCAAGGCAAGGTGACCATCGCTGCACATACCGATGCCGAGTACCGGCTGGACCGCGATCCTGCGTCCGGAAAAAACAGCCTGGTCGGCATATGGCGAAACAAGGAAGGTGATAAATGCGGCGAATTACTGTTTCACGCCGACGGAACCTTCTTTGCCGAATACGATGTGATTCGCGTTCATCCGAAGAAACCGCGCTGGTTTGTCGAAGCGGTCACGGCCTGGGGGCGCGGCAGCACGATCAAGTCCGAACCCCGCCTGTTGCCCGTCGTTGGTTAATGGCGGCAGGTTTTCATGGTGAGGGAGGAGGCCGGGAAGTCTACGACAGGCTGGTGCATTCAGCCGCGGCCGATGTCCCGATCGATGAAGTCCTTATCGGCCTGACCTGGACACTGTGCCGCACGGCGTCGAGCACCGGGCTGGCCATGAGTCCGGGTCTGACGACCCGCACCTTGCCCTCGTCCGGTACGCTGGCGGGACGTTCACCTGCAGAAGTCGCCGGCTGGGTGTTCATGACAGCAACCACCCTGATCAACAAGACCTTTCCACGACTCGCCGAGTTATCGCGTAACGCCAGGTTGGTGCTCATGGGGCCGACGGTTCCCTGGTTGTATGATCTGGCTGAATATGGTGTCGACTATCTGGCGGGAGTGCGGGTTACGGATGCGGACAAGCTGCGACAGACTGTTGCCGAAGGGGGTGGCACCCGAATCTTTGACGAGGGTCTGTGCTATTGCGTGGCTGATTTGAACGCCTTGCAGGCTCTACGCTGTGGCTGAAAGACCGGCCCCCCACCCGGGGGTCCGACCGACATCTATCCTGCTTCCAGGACATCACCCCTGTAGTTCTTGAGTCGCTGTGTTTCCTCGATGCCGAGTATCTTGGCCAGCCAGGGCGGAGGCGAGGTTTGCATGACTTGTTGCAGCTCAGCGAGTATTGATTCGGCTTCGCCGCCCTCGATTTTCTTGATGGGGTAGATCCCGGCGTTAATAATTTTTGCCGCCGCGGGTCCGCCGACAGAGACAACGTACAGCACCTGACAGTCGCTGATCAGACTGGCACGAAAGGCGTTACGGTCGTCCGACAGGTCGGCATCGGCCGCCGCGCGAACGTCGATCAGGCGCTTGGCGTCAGCGGACACTTCATAGACCAGGTAACGCAGGCAGGAACCGTAGTGACCGTCCAGATTGGCGCCACTGTTGGATGATATTGCCACCCGGATTGCGCCTGGCAGTTCGTCCTGGCCGGTTACGGGAACGGGCAGGGTATCGTCTTCTTGCGTCTCTCCCCACAGGATGCGCACCGCCAGTTTCATCGCATCGAGTCCGATGCCGATGTCCTCGCCGTCTTCCTCGCCGTCCATACTGCCCAGGCCGGTCTTCAGATCGGTTACGGTGATACGGGACAAGGCTTCCAGGGTCAAGGGTTTACCCAGCCGCTCCACCAGCGTCTCGATCAATGTACCGACGGCAATATCCGGCATCGCGCGTCCGGCCAGCGCGATTCTGAGTGCGGTGTCCCGATCGAGGTTCAGTGCATCCACATCGATATCCTCATAACTGAATCTGTATCAGCCCCGGGCTGACGGCCTGTTCCGTGGGGGTACGGGCCTTGATCGACAGGGCATGCAGTTTTCCGCATTTGAGCTCGTCACTGAACAGGTCGAGCAGCGATTGCTGGCGTTGCAGGGTGCTCTTGCCGGCCAGTTGTGCGCTAATGACATAGACTTCGAAATTGCAGTCGACCCCGTTTATGTCGACCACCGCATCCGGATATAACGCTGTGATACGGGCTATAATATCGTTTTCATCCATGGCGGCGGAACTCACTGGGCGGCCGATTCAAGCAGGGGTTGCAGTTCGCCGCTGGCCAGCATTTCTTCGATGATATCGCTGCCACCGATGATTTCACCCTTGATGAATAGCTGCGGGAAGGTGGGGAAGTTGGACACCTCGGGCAATTTCTCCATGATGAAGGGCGCTTCCAGTATGTTTACGTAGGCGAACTGTACGCCGCTATCCTTGAGCAACGCGGATGCCTTGGCAGAGAAACCGCAGCTTGGCATTTCGGGTGTGCCTTTCATATAAAGTAGGATCGGGTTGTCGGCCATTTGTTTACGGATCTTTTCTACGGTATTCATAAATAAATTAATTGGCAATCTCTGTGCCATTCGTTCACCGAACGTCATCGACTTTTTTATTCAGTAGCTTAGGTCGGGATCAAGAAATAACCTTTATGTCATATACCTGACATGTGGTGTGATTTGTCGTATACCCGCCCTGGCGGCGAGTGGCATGCATCCTGCTCACAACAGGGTGAAGGCTTCGTTCCGGGCGTCCATGTGGCGGCGGCGCACCGGTTTTGCGCGCACATGCGGCGCTGATTTCCATTCTGGTGCATATATGACTACGTTTACTTCGCCGCCTGAAAATATCAAACGGCTTGCGCCGATGGAAAGAATAGAAAGGCGCCTGGCGTATCTCTATGACAGCGGATGCGCACCGGTGCTTGCCAGGCGTATCGCACGCATCATCGAAACGCATAAACAGCTGCGCACCCGTTCGGTGAAAGGCCCTTTATGGACCCACAAAGACGTTGTGTTGATCACGTATGGCGATACAATCCAGTCGCCATCCCGCCCGCCGTTGCAGACACTGCGCAGTTTTCTCAACCTGTATTTGCCGGAAGAGTTCAGCATGATTCATCTGCTGCCGTTTTTTCCCTGGAGTTCGGACGATGGATTTTCGGTCACTGACTTTCGTGCCGTAAACCCTGCGCTGGGTAGCTGGGAAGATATTGCGGCATTGGAAAGTCATTACGATCTTGTCGTGGATCTGGTGCTCAATCACTGCTCCCGCGAGAATCTGTGGTTTATCGATTTTATCGCCGGGCAAGAGCCGGCCTGTGATTACTTTATTGACGTGGACCGCAACGAGAATCTGTCGATGGTCACGCGTCCGCGCAGCACACCGGTACTCAGCGGGGTAAGGACACATCGCGGACTGCGTCATGTGTGGACGACTTTCAGCAACGATCAGATCGATATGAACTACGGGAATAGCGACGTGTTACTCGAGTTTATCGATATTTTGCTTTATTACTTCCGCCGCGGCGCGCGGATGATCCGTCTCGACGCTGTGGCCTATCTATGGAAAGAGGTGGGTACACGTTGCATCCACCTTCCCCAGACACACCAGGTTGTCAAGTTGTTTCGCGATGTGCTCGAACTGGTTGAACCCGGCAGCCTTCTCATGACCGAAACAAATGTGCCGCATAATGAAAACCTTACCTACTTCGGCGATGGCGATGAGGCACACGTCATTTATCAGTTCAGTCTGCCACCGTTACTGCTTCATGCCTTGTATTACGGTAGTACACGTTATTTACAGGAATGGGCCGGGGGTCTGGACGCTTCGCCGTTGCCCGAACACTGCACCTATCTGAATTTTACCGCATCCCACGACGGCGTTGGCCTGCGGCCACTGGAAGGTCTGGTACCGGACGACGAGGTGAACAGGATGCTCGAGGCCATGCGCGAGCGCGGCGGGTTTATTGCCTATAAGGGTAACAGCGACGGGACATCGAGTCCCTACGAGCTGAATATCAGTTATTTCGATGTGTTCCGGCATCCGGATCCCGACCGTAACCAGTGGCATATTCCGGCGTTTATGGTATCGCAGATTGTGGCGCTTTCACTGAAGGGAATACCGGCGGTGTATTTCCATTGCCTGACGGCTACACCCAACGACACGATGGGCGTGGAGCGCACCGGACTGACACGTTCGGTGAACCGTCGTAAATGGGATCGTGGTGAACTGGAGGCTTTGCTTGCCAATCATGAAAGTGAAACCGGCCGGGTGTTCAGTCTCTACAAGCGACTGCTGCAGATTCGCCGACGCCAGCCGGCCTTTCATCCTGACGCGGGCCAACACATTATCCCCTTGCCCGATGGGGTGTTTGGATTGGTGCGCTCTGCCACGGACGGTAGCCAGCAAATTCTGGCGCTGTTTAATTTTACGGATGTTGCCCAGCGGCTCCATTCCAGGCTCTTACCGGTTGATCTGCTGGAATGGCGTGAGCTGATCGGGGAAATTGAACTGTGTACCGGGGATGATGAGCTTGTATTGCCGCCTTACGCGTCCTGCTGGCTCAGCAAGCAACAGGGGTAGCCGGGACACCTTTACGCGCTGTTATCGGCGGCCACTGCCTGGCGCATCTGTTCGCCGAAGTCCGGGATCGCGCTTAGCACGCGGTTCCAGTTGGGGATGAAAGGCGCTTCCATGGGGTTGGCGAGAAAGCTTTCTCCCGCTTTCATGACACTTTCGGTAAACAGGTCGATACTGCCTTCCTCCTGGTGCCGGTCAAAGGCGAGACCGTTGATTCTGGCGTCATAGTAATACTGTTCGATACAATCGAGCGCGATGCGGAAATAGGTCGCCTTGATGGACCGAATGTCTTCAATAGACAGGGATATACCCTCCGTGGCCAGCTTTCGAAACAGTGATTTGGCGATTTCCACACTCATGCGGACCAGGCCGCTCTCGGCTTCATCACGCGACAGTGACTGATGTTTGTGATCATACTGGTCCGCGATATCGACCTGGCATACCTGATGGCTCGACAGTCCGCGGTAGACCTCGGACAATACGCCGACTTCCAGTCCCCAATCACCGGGTATACGCATACGCATGATGAAATCGCGTCGCAGGGAGAACTCGCCGGATAGCGGATAGCGGAAGCTGTCCATGAACTCCAGATAACCCATCGGACCGACCACCTTCTTCAGCGCACGTAGTAGCGGTGTGACGAAGAGCCTTGTGAGGCGGCCGCTCAGCTTGTCACCGTTGATGCGCGCATAGTAGCCCTTGCAGAATTCGAAACCGAAGGTTGGATTCGCGACAGGGTAAAAGAGTCGCGCGAGCAGCGAGCGGTCGTAGGTAAGAATATCACAGTCATGCATGGCGACGGCTTCACAATGCTCCAGCGATAGGGCATAACCGAAACAGTACCAGGCGTTGCGCCCCTTGCCGGGCTGTTGTGGCGCCAGCCGTTCGGTTTGCAGTTTGCTGTCAAGCGCACGCAGTCGCTCGCCGTCGTTCCAGAGGATATGCATCGTCTGTGGCAGGCAGGCGAAGAATTGCCGGGCGTGCTCGAACTCTTGTTTGCTGGCCTGATCCAGCCCTACAATGATGTCGGATAGGTAGGTCGCCTGTTTCAGGTGCTCGACAATCGCCGGTAATGCCTCGCCCTGCAGTTCTGAATACAGGCTGGGCAGGATGAGCGCCATGGGGCGCTGGCGGCCAAATTCTTTCAGCTCGTTCTCAATGTCCTCGACAGATCGCTCGTACAGCTTGTGCAGGGTGGTGATGGTTCCGTTCTGGAAAAAATCGGCCATGAAGCGTCCTTGTGGCGCGGTTAGCCGCCGTGCCTACGGGATGCGCCATGTTGTTGATGGGCATGCGTCAGCTCGTCAATGAGATCCTGCATGCTGCGATTCCAGCCGCTCGGGCCGGCCGCCTCGGTACGCAGGGTTCGCCCGGTGCCTTCGACATCAAGGTGGCTGCCATCCGGGCGTCGCACGATTATGGCGATCGCGGCGCTGCGTAACATGTCCCAATCGTTGGGGCTGTCGCCGAGGGCGATCGTTGTGAAGTGCTGTCCGGTGTTGGCCTGGTACAGCGCCAGCATCGCTTTCATGGCCGTCGCCTTTCCCTGCTGTGCGACGACATGCCAGTAGCGCCCGCCACGGGTGAGAGAAAAACCCTGGCGCTTCAGCGCCGATTCAAAACGGGCAAACGCTGCTGGAGAGTCTTTCCAGAGCAGGGGTTCGGAACATAATCGTTGCCTGGCGCGCGCGGCATCTTCAGTGGACAGCCCGGTTTGTGCTGCCACCTCGCCGGGATCCATATCGTGAAAGCCGCGGAAATCTGCCCCCAATTCCTTGCGCAGTCGTTCCAGTGTTTGTACAACCGTCGTGTATTCCGGCGCCAGGCGTATAACCTGATAGCCATGCACAATGGCAGCGTCAGGCGAGGGGGCGAAATAATCCTGCGGTATACACAGTGCACTGCCGTTCTCAACAATACAGGGGTGCGGGGTGCTCAGGGCCTTGGAAAGGGTTTCGAGTTCCGCCAGCGTCTTGCTGGTATTGGGGATAACGGGGATGTTCAGGTCGCTCAAGCGGGACAGCGCCGGTTGTGCCGCGACGAAACTGTAATTGTCGTGATCCAGCAAGGTTCCGTCCAGATCGGTGAATACAAGGATAGGCAGTTGAGGTGCTTTAAATCGACTGTGCATTCTGCTTCACCTTCAATCGTTGCGGCGTTGGCTACGGCATGATGGTTATTAACGCCATAGAACCAGCCGGCCTCAATCGGCTCTCGCAGCGGACCGCTGACCGGCTGCCTATTAGGCACCTTGGGTGCAAGGATGATCTTCACGGCTGCTGGTGTCCGTCCTGGCTGAAATTAGTAACCCCTGTTACTACCGCAAATTGTGTGCCGATTTGTAGGATACTATAAAATCAAGGGGTTAAGTTATCTTGGTGCGATGTGCGGCATACATGGAATTTTTAACGCACCATTGCAGTGCATATCTGATCCCGTGCAATCAGCTTCCTTATTGTTTTATTGACTCGCGGTGTCTATTCGCTTGCGACGATGACTTCGTGCATTTCCAGCTTGCCCTCGCCGTCGAAGGCTTCTTTTGGCATGGGATTGCTGTGTGCCAGTTTGAAGTCATCACTGCCCACCCAGGCTTCGAACGCGGTCTTGTCCTGCCAGGTCGTCAGCACGACGTAGGGGGTATTTTCGGACTGTGGTTTCAGAACCTGCATACGGATGAAACCTGGTTGTTTATCGATTTGTCCGGCGCGTTGGCGAAAGCGTTCTTCAAAGGTCTCTTGCCAGTCGGAGGTGACGGGTACCCGGTTAGCAACGATGAACATAAAGGCGATACCTGGTAAGTTGATGAAGGTATGCAGTTTAGAAAAACGGCCGCCATCGGTAAAGCGTTATGCGGGTATGCGCTGATTAAGCCGGTTCGCAAATGCAGAAAGTTGTCGTAAACCCAACCTCACAAAAACTGAGTGGCGTGATCATTGTGACTTTTACGACAAAAGTCTCCGGGCAGGCAAAAAAATCCCGTTAAATACCAGTGTTTGAGCCGCACGCCGTGAATGGTACGGTATTTGCGACAGCACCGACATGAGTTTTTTCCGCGTATGCTTGATGTTGTACCTGATCGTTTTGACGCGGGCGGGCGCCGCGGGCGAAGTTCGCCTGGCGGTTGCCAGTAATTTCCTTGCCCCCGTTCAGGTCATAGCCGCTACCTTCGAGGCTGAAAGTGGTGATGAAGTACTGGTCAGCTCGGGGTCGACCGGTAAACTCTATGCACAGATTGTCAACGGCGCACCCTACGACCTGTTTCTGGCGGCCAACAGCCGCGAACCGGAACGCCTGGAAGGTGAAGGGCTGATCCAGCCGGATTCGCGTTATACCTATGCGTTGGGCGTACTGGCGTTATGGGTGCCGGAAGCCGGCGACGATGTTGCCGCCGATGCCCGCACGGCCTTTGCAACAACAGCCGGTCGGCGGGTGGCCATCGCCAACCCGCGCACGGCGCCTTATGGCGCGGCGGCGGAGGCCGTTCTCAAAGACTGGAATCTGCCGGCCAGTCTGAAAGCGCGGCTGGTCCGTGGTGAGAATGTTTCCCAGGCCTACCAGTTCATAGCCAGTGGCAATGTGGCAGCGGGTTTTGTTGCGTTGTCACAGTTACTCGACCCGAAGCGACCCCCGGCCGGTCGATTTTGGCGTATTGACAAGAATCTATATCCACCGATTCGTCAGCAGGTCGTGTTGCTGAAACGCGCCGCCCACAACCCGGCGGCGGAGGCGTTCTGGCATTATCTCCGCTCGGCCCCGGTACGCGAGCGGATCGCAGCTTTTGGCTACGGGCTGGATTCTGCCGGTGATTGAAACCGAGCCCACACTGCTGGAACCCGTCTGGCTGAGCCTGCGGTTGTCGGCGTTGACGGTGATCATTTTGCTTGTGACCGGACTGCCGCTCGCCTGGTGGCTGGCCACTACGCGCAGCCGGTTAAAAACACCAGTGGAAGCGGTAACCGCGCTGCCGTTGGTGTTGCCGCCATCGGTGCTGGGGTTCTATCTACTGGTTTTCATGGGGCCGAAAGGTGCGGCGGGATCTGTATGGCAAGCACTGGTGGGTCATCCACTGGCGTTCAGCTTCGCCGGCCTGGTGGTCGCGTCCTGTATCTACTCGTTGCCGTTTGTGGTGCAGCCCTTGCAGGCCGCGTTTGAAACGCTCGACCGGCGTGCGGTCGAGGCATCCTGGACACTCGGGGCGTCACCGGTTTACACCTTTTTTACCATTGTCGTGCCACAGGCGCGGCGTGGACTGCTGACTGCCGTCGTGCTGGGCTTTGCGCATACCCTGGGTGAGTTCGGAGTGGTGCTGATGGTCGGCGGCAATATCCCCGGCGAGACGCAGGTGGTCTCGGTTGCGATTTACGAACAGGTGGAGATGTTGGAGTATGCCGCCGCCGGCACCTTGTCAGCCGGCCTGCTGATATTTTCCTTCGTCGTGCTGGTGGTGGTGTACAGTATTAATCGCCGCTGGGTTGTCGAGCTGAAAGCATGAGCGGTATCGAGGCCAGGTTTGAACACCGGCTGGGCGGTTTCCGCCTGCAAATCGATCTGGCTCTGCCCGCCACTGGTGTAACGGCGATACTGGGGCCATCCGGTAGCGGCAAGACCACTTTGTTGCGGTTGCTGGCAGGGCTGGAAAAGCCGGAGCAGGGTCGGCTTCGAGTTGCGGACAGAACCTGGTTTGACCGCAGCCAGAATCTCAACTTGCCGGTGCAGCAACGCCGCGTCGGTATGGTGTTCCAGGATTACGCCCTGTTCAAACATAGGACGGTAGCGGATAACGTAGGTTTCAAACTGGCTCGCCGGGGGCGGGCGGTGCGGGTCCGCCAATGGCTTGAGCGGCTGAATCTGGAAGCTTGTGCGCAACGTTATCCGCATCAGCTGTCGGGCGGACAACGGCAACGGGTTGCACTCGCCAGGGCATTGGTTCGTGAGCCCGATTTATTGTTACTGGACGAACCGTTTTCTGCCGTCGATGCGCATTTACGCCACAACCTGCGTGCTCAGCTCAGGGCCGTGGTCACTGCATTCAAACGTCCGGTATTGCTGGTGACCCATGATCTTGAAGAAGCGCGGGTGATGGCTGACTACATCGCCGTGCTCGTTGATGGTTGTCTGCACCGACTGGGGGCCAGCGCCGATGTGTTTAATCATCCGGGCGACGTGGCATCGGCCCGCGTGCTGGGCTGGCGTAATCTGTTACCGGTACAGCGTTTGACGGGTCGACTGGTGAGTGGTGGCTGGGGGCAGCTGACGCTGTCGCAAGAAGCCGCGGTCAACACCAGCCATATCGGAATTCGCCCGGAGCACATTCGGATCGCCGCTGCAGATAACGGTACTCACGGACTGGAGGCACGCGTGGTACAGGTGACCGAACTGGGGGCCTACCGTGAACTGCAATGCCGATTGTACAACGGAGTGCCGTTGTTCGTTCATCGCAACTGGGACGAGCCATTACCTGCGCCGGGCAGTATCGTTTTCCTGGATTTGCCGGCCCAGCATCTGCGAGCGTTACCGGATGAGGCAACCGTACGCCACGCGATAGCAAAGGCCGAAGTCAGCGCCGGCACCCGGAAAACATGCCAGGACCTGTATTCGGCGTCCTGCATTACCTGATCCGGAAACGCCCCTCCTTTCGTCATTCCGGCGAATAAAGTTTCTTCACGTAAATGTACTGGTGGAATACAATGCACACAGTATGCAGCGCGGCTGCCCTGTATCAATAGTAGAGTGGTTATGAAAACACAGATCACCAAAGCGGTTATTGCCGGATTTGAACGACGGCTCAAAGAACATCCGATCTATGAAGCCGTGGCGGATATCGAAGACCTACGCTGCTTTATGGAGCACCATGTTTATTCGGTATGGGATTTCATGTCGCTGATCAAGTATCTCCAGTCAGTTGTGGCGCCGACAGCTTTCCCCTGGGTTCCGGCCGGCGACGGCAACCTAAGGCGCTTTATTAATGAGCTGGTGCTCGAGGAGGAATCGGACGAAAGCGCAGTGCCGGGCAGTTTCTCCAGTCATTTTGAACTCTACCAGACTGCGATGAGGGAGATTGGTGCGGACTGCGGGCCTTCTACTGATTTTGTGAACCGGGTTGCCGCGGAAGGCGTGGACAGGGCGCTTACACTTCCGGTTGTGCCCGAACCTTCGCGTCTTTTCACTACCACTACATTCGAATTTATAGCGTCGGACAGACCCCACTGCGTGGCGGCAGCGCTGGCCCTGGGCCGGGAGCATATTATCCCCTGCATGTTTCGCTCGATCCTGGACAAAATCGGTGTTTCGAACGAGCAGGCGCCGGTTTTTCATCTGTACCTTAACCGTCACATCCACCTGGATGAAGATTTCCACGCACCCTTGTCGCTTCGTTTGCTGAACGAACTGTGTGCAGGCGATGCAGGCCGGGTCAGCGAGGCTGTCGCTGCTGCGGAGCACGCTGTCAGTGCCAGAATACAATTCTGGGATGGCGTTCTCGACGTCATCCACTCAGAGCGTTCAACCGCCGTGGCGACGTCGCGCTAACCGGGTACACTCACAGGCTCTGCGCTCAGCTCTTCCGGCCAACAGCCGGCCGGTGGCCCGAGATTCAGGTCCGCGTCTTCAAAGCGCACCAGAAACAGTTCGCGTTGCGGGCATTCCTCAAGATGCCCGATATTGATAATCACCCCGCGCGTGCCGGGGCTGGCGATCATGGCGGTCGCATTCAGTGCTGGAATCGATCCGTCGTTGATAATATGGCTGGCCGCATAGACCACGTCGCCTGGCTGCACTTGCTTTAACGTCATCGGTGACTCCTGTAGCGATTGTCGCGTTGTCGACGTTGCGACTTGTTTGAAACCGGATTGATGTACGGTTTGTAACAGTTGTTTTCGAAAAAAATAGTAAAAACCGTTTTAATTCAATGTCTGGTGCCGCTACTGAAGCGCTGGCACAGGCTTTGCTATTTCCTCTGTCACAGTCATTGCAATTCGCTTGCCACAGGAGAACCACGCATGTTGACCTTGACAGACAGCGCCCAGAAAGCCGTCGACCGTTTTATTGCCGGCAACGAGACACCGGTGTCGGGCCTACGCATTTCAGTCACCGGCGGAGGGTGCTCGGGGCTCCAGTACTCGATGGCGCTGGAAGAGGCTGCGAAGGAAGAAGACGTTGTCCTTGAGTGCGGGATTGTGCGCATATTCGTTGACCCGCTCAGTGCGCCATATCTGAACGGGGTCACGGTGGATTTCCTGGACAGTATGGAAGGCAGTGGCTTCAAGTTCGAGAACCCCAACGCACAGAACAGCTGCGGCTGTGGCAGTTCATTTTCAGCATAGCAATCGGCATTCAACCGGCGAGAGGTGGGACACCATGTGGGATTACTCCGAGAAAGTTAAAGAACATTTCTACAACCCGAGGAATGCGGGCGCTACCGAGGGTGCCAACGCGACCGGTGATGTGGGCTCGCTCAGTTGCGGGGACGCCCTGCGTCTGACGCTGAAAGTCGATCCGGAGTCTGAAGTGATTCTGGATGCGGGTTTCCAGACCTTCGGCTGTGGTTCTGCGATAGCCTCGTCGTCGGCACTGACCGAAATCATCAAGGGTATGACGGTGGACGAGGCGCTGAATGTCAGTAACCAGGATATCGCCGATTACCTCGACGGTCTACCACCGGAAAAGATGCACTGCTCAGTGATGGGGCGCGAGGCGCTGCAGGCTGCGGTGGCCGACTACCGGGGCGAGGAATGGAGTGACGACCACGAGGAAGGGGCGCTGATCTGCAAATGTTTCGCGGTTGATGCGGTCATGATTGCAGACACCATCCGCGCCAACAGTCTGAGGACGGTTGAAGAAGTGATCAACTACACCAAGGCAGGCGGTGGCTGCTCGTCCTGTCACGAAGGCATTGAAGAAATCCTGGCGAGCGTGCTGGAAGAGCAGGGTGAGGTGTATGACCCTGCGGCAACAGCCGCACCGGCACCACAACCTGCGGCCGGCGGGTTGACCACCCTGCAGCGCATCCGGCGTATCGAAACGGCGATTGAATCCATTCGGCCGCAGTTGCAGATGGACAAGGGCGACGTTGAGCTGGTCGATGTAAGCGACGATACCGTCTACGTGAACATGACCGGCGCCTGCAGCGGATGTCAGATGGCTGCCATGACATTGAACGGAATACAGCAGCGTATCGTGGAAGAGCTGGGACAGTTCATCAAGGTGTCGCCGGCCAGCGAGCAGCAGAAAAAAGCGGCGATGGGAGGCTGAGCGATGCAACCGATTTATCTCGATAACAATGCCACCACGCGTGTCGATCCGAAGGTTGTCGAAGCCATGCTGCCTTACTTCAGCGAGCAGTTCGGGAATCCTTCATCCATACACAGTTTTGGCGACAAGGTAGGACGTGCTATCAAGCAGGCGCGCAGACAGATTCAGACATTGTTGGGAGCCGAATACGATTCAGAGATTATTTTCACCTCTTGTGGTACGGAGTCCGATTCCACCGCCATTTTGTCGGCCCTGAGGACGCAGCCGGAGCGCAAGGAAATTATCACCACAGTCGTCGAACACACGGCGGTGCTTACGTTATGTGAATACCTCGAAAAAGATGGTTACAAGGTGCATTACCTGAAAGTAGACAATAAGGGCAGGCTTGACCTTGAACAATACCAGGCGTTACTCAGCGAGCGTGTGGCCATTGTTTCGGTGATGTGGGCCAACAATGAAACCGGCACCCTGTTCCCGGTCGAACAGATGGCGGAAATGGCGCACGCGTCGGGAATTTTGTTTCACACCGACGCCGTTCAGGCCGTCGGTAAGTTGCCTGTCGATCTGAAGTCCTCGAAAATCGATATGCTGTCACTGTCCGGCCACAAGTTGCATGCACCCAAGGGTATCGGTGTGCTGTATCTGCGCCGCGGCGTGCGTTACCGTCCGTTGTTGCGAGGCGGTCACCAGGAACGCGGGCGTCGCGCCGGTACCGAGAGCAGCGCCTCGATTGTTGCTCTCGGCAAGGCCGCCGAACTGGCGATGGAGCACATGGAATATGAAAATACTTTCGTCGCCGCCATGCGCGATCGCCTGGAGGAAGGTATCCTCAATGCAATACCCCATTGTTTTGTCACTGGCGATACGGAGAATCGCCTGCCAAACACCTGCAATATTGCTTTTGAGTATATTGAAGGTGAAGCCATTCTGATGTTGTTGAACAAGCAGGGAATCGCCGCATCCAGCGGTTCCGCCTGTACGTCGGGTTCTCTTGAACCCTCACATGTTATGCGCGCCATGGAACTTCCGTACACCGCGGCACATGGTTCTACCCGGTTCTCATTGTCTCGTTATAACACCATGGAAGAGGTCGAACGGGTGATCGGGGCGGTCCCGGCGATCGTTGCCCAACTTCGCCAGCTGTCGCCTTACTGGGGTGATAACGGACCGGTTGCAGAACCCGAAAAAGCCTTTGCGCCGACATACGCCTGATAAGAACAGCGACTCCGCCAGCAATAGTTCGCCGCTCCTCAAGGGGCGGTTTTTTATTTTGTCGAGTAACTGACATTGGCACGCAACCTCACTGTTGTATGTCCTTCAATGGGCGCTGGTCGGGTAGTTAAACTACCGATTAATAATGGTAAATAAGACTGGCACGGTGGTTGCAGCATACCTGTTTAAGCCACGCAAGTTACAGACATGAACAAGCCACGTTGCCAACTGATTATTAACGACACCACGCTTCGGGATGGCGAGCAATCCGCCGGTGTGGCGTTCAGCCTGGAAGAGAAACTGGCTATTGCCAGCCAGCTTGATGCCATCGGCGTACCCGAACTCGAAGTGGGTATTCCGGCGATGGGCGTAGAAGAGCAGGCGTCAATCCGCGCGGTGGCAGAGCTCGATCTGCGGGCGCGCCTGATGGTCTGGAGCCGTATGCGTGAAGATGACCTCAGACAGTGTCATGGGCTGGGTGTCGACCTGGTGGATATTTCCGTACCGGTATCGGATCAGCAGATTCGGCACAAGCTGGGAAAGAACCGATCCTGGGTACTGCGCCAGGTGCGGCGCAGCGTCAGTATGGCGTTGGATATGGGATTCGAGGTGTGTGTGGGTGGCGAGGACGCATCGCGTGCTGAAGATGGTCAGCTGTTGGAGTTACTCGACGTGATTCAGGATTGTGGCGCCAGGCGTTTTCGTTTTGCAGACACTGTCGGCATTATGGAGCCGTTTTCACTGAGCGCACGGATTGCAAGACTGCGCCGGCAGATCGATATCGAGCTGGAAATGCATGCCCATGACGATCTGGGTTTGGCAACCGCCAATACTCTGGCCGCCATCGTTGCTGGTGCGACCCATGTAAATACTACGGTTCACGGGCTCGGGGAGCGTGCCGGTAACGCGCCGTTGGAAGAAGTTGTGATGGCGCTGAAACATCTCCACGGAATCGATACCGGTATCGAACTGTCGGATTACGAACGCCTCTCTACGCTGGTTTCCACCGCATCGGGCCGTCCGGTTGCCTGGCACAAGAGTCTGGTGGGGCAGGGGGCATTCACCCATGAGGCGGGAATTCATGTGGATGGACTGATCAAGGACCGGCGAAATTATCAGGGTGTGGACCCGAATGAAATGGGGCGTGGCCACACTGTGGTGCTGGGCAAGCACTCGGGCACACACGCTGTACAACTTGCCTTCGCCGATCTTGATGTATTGCTCGATCACTCTCAGGCCGGGCTCATTCTCCAACAGATTCGTAGTTATGTTACGCGCGTCAAGCAGCCGCCGGGTAATGAAGAGCTACTGGATTTCTACCATGCGTCATATGGCGGCGAGGAGCAGATAGTATGTCTGTAAGTGTCGATCAGAACACTATGACTTCAGGGCCGGCATCTGAAAACCAGCGGGCACACACTAATGGCATATGGTCGTTATTGAAACAGGACGCGCACTGTGTGTTTGAACGCGACCCTGCCGCGAGAACCTTCGCGGAAGTGTTAACAACCTATCCTGGCGTACACGCGATTGTGCTGCATCGCATTGCTCACCGTTTGTGGTGCCGGCAGTGGCGTTTCAGCGCCCGCTTCCTGGCGTACATTGCACGTATCTGGACCAGTATAGACATCCATCCCGGCGCCCGTATCGGGCGACGCTTTTTTATCGACCACGGCTCCGGTGTCGTGATTGGCGAGACTGCGGAAATCGGTGAAGACGTGACGCTCTACCACGGCGTGACCCTGGGAGGGACCTCCTGGAGCAAGGGCAAGCGCCACCCGACGCTTGGCAACGGTGTGGTCGTGGGCGCCGGTGCGAAAATACTTGGCCCGATCACGCTGGGTCATAACGTCAAGGTAGGGGCGAACTCCGTGGTGATCCATGATGTGCCCGGGCAGCGCACCGTGGTTGGTATTCCGGCCAAGGTTGTGCAGATGAGCAAGGTCGCGAATCTTAATCCACACGGGGTTGATTTGAACCATCACCTGATTCCGGATCCCGTCGCCGGTGCGATCAACTGTCTGCTGGACCGGATTCGATTGCTCGAACAGGTGGTGGGCTCGCACGGTTGTCTGCCCGGTGGCACACAGCCCGAGGACGAATGTGAGGATTGTGAAGCCCGGGATGTCTGTGAAACAGACATGCCGGTAAGGGCAGGAGAGTAATTTTATGGACTTGCTGGATTTCGAGGCGCAATCGCTCTATTTCGAGGACAAACTGCCGAGTGAAGTGAGTGAATTGCTGGGCGCAGCCGCAGATACCTATGGTCACGAACGCGCAGAACACAACCTCCTGCGCGCGTACTTTCTGGAACCGGACCACCTGACCGTCCTGGTCGCCCTATACCGGTATTATTACTACCAGCACCGGTACGGGGACGCGATTCTGGTAGCCGAGCGTGCCATGTATGTTACCGCCCGTCGCCTGGAGCTACGTTGTAGCTGGCAGCATCTAACCCTGCAGAGCCTGGGTGCCGGGATCATCAAGTCCATGACGCTGACACGTTTCTACCTGATGGCCCTTAAGGGGGCGGGTTATCTGAAGCTGAGAATGGGAGAAACCCAAAGCGGGCTGGCGCGACTTGAAAAGGTCGAGGAACTAGATTCGGACGATCGCATGAACGTTCGCACACTGGTGCAGATTGCGCGTGACGAATTGCGACGGCAGGAGCTGGACGTCTACCCGAATGTTGTAAGTATCTAGGAGGATATGAGCTATGAGCGAAACCGAACTGGATCTCGATCTGGATGAACTGAGCAGCGCCGAAGAATTCCTTGACTATTTTGAAATCGACTACAAGCCAGCTGTTGTACACGTCAACCGGCTGCATATCCTGCAACGCTTCCACGATTATCTTGCTGAAGTGAGCGATATGCCGGAGAGCGACAAAGAGCGCTTCCGCCTGTATGCCGATCTGCTCAAAGGCGCCTATGAGGACTTTGTGAAATCGGACGCGGTTACCGAAAAAGTGTTCAAGGTATTTCGCATGAACGAGCCGCAACAGGTGTTTGTGCCGCTGAGCGATCTGTTGGGTAGTGCGAGCAATGCGCCCTAAGTTTAACCAGGGCGATGCCGTGCGCGTAACGCGTAATGTGCGTAATGACGGCACCTTTCCCGGTCTGGACGTCGGTAACCTTCTGGTACGTCGCGGCAGTGTTGGCTATGTCAAGGACGTGGGAACCTATTTGCAGGATCAGTTGATCTACTCGGTACATTTTTTCGACGCTAGCCGAATGGTCGGTTGTCGTGAAGAAGAACTGCAGGCGGAGTCCGACCCCTGGAACCCCAGCCGCTTTGAATACCACGATAAGGTCACGCCCAGCATTCCGCTGGTCATTAAGGGAGAAGTGATTGCCGCGCCGGGCAGTGTCGGTGAAATCGAAAAGGTCCTGCGTGATATGCCGGGCGGCGTAACTTATCATGTCCGTTTTCCCGGGCGCACGCTGCAAGTGCCGGAAAACGCGCTGAATCCGGCCGACCAGCGGGCGGATGCCGCGTCATGAACCACATGACGACGGCAGACGGTGGACCGGGTTATCAGTATCACCTTCTACGCGGTGCGCTGGAGCGGTTTTCGAAAAATCTGGCCGAGCTCGATGCAGGGCAGCTGGCCGAGGCGCGTCGTCAGGCCGATAGAACCTGGTCGATTGAGTCTCTGGTGCTGGCCAGTGCCGAGGCAGCCGAGGTTATCCTGCCGTCAACACAGGTCGATGCAGCCTACGCCGAGCTATTGTCACGTTACACGGATGACACAGCGTTTGAAGCAGATCTCCGCTCCAATGGGCTGAACCGGGAGCTGCTGCGCCAGGCCTTGCACAGGGAACTGGTGTTTGACAGCGTCATGCAGCGCGTCGCGGCCAGGCGCCTGACGGTGAGCCAGATCGATGCGCGTCTCTATTATGAGTTTCATGTTGACAGGTTCCTTGTGCCTGAACAGCGCACCGCCAGACAGATACTGATTACCATCAATGACGACTTCGTCGAAAACCGTCGTCGGGCGGCGCAATCACGCATTCGAGCGATGGCGGCAAAACTGAAGCGCGGCCCTAACCGGTTTGCAGATCAGGCGCGCAAGCATTCAGAATGTCCCTCTGCGCTGGAGGGCGGAAAGCTGGGTAACATAAGACGCGGTCAATTATTTCCAGAGCTGGACAGTGCCCTGTTCTCGATGGCGGAAGGAGCAGTTAGCGATGTCGTCGAGACCGAAGTTGGATTTCATCTGCTATGGTGCGAAAAAATTATACCTGCGCGCGCCATCCCCTTCGCGAAAGCCGAACCACGTATCAGGGCGCTCCTGGAGGAGCGGAACAGGCGCAACTGTCAGAAGGCGTTTATCAATCAACTCAGTGAAAGGCGACAGGAGGCGGTAAACTGATGACCGGGAATGCGGTGCAATGCTCGTTCTGCAGGCAGGTGCAATCCAGCGACATCCCAATGATCGCGGGTATGGACGGGCATATCTGCGAAAGCTGCGCGCGTCTGGCGGCACAGGTTGTCGAAAGCTGGGGGCGCAAGCGTTCGGTTTCCAAACCGCTTCATGAACCTCCGGTGCCACACGAGATCAAACGGCGGCTCGATGAATATGTGATCGGACAGGATGCCGCGAAGCTGACGTTATCGGTTGCCGTTTACAATCATTACAAACGCCTCCAGGCTGTCACAACGGCCATTGATAATGCCATGGCGCCCGACCGGGTCGATATTGAGAAGTCCAATATTCTGTTATTGGGCCCATCCGGTACAGGAAAAACACTGCTGGCCAGTACGCTGGCGAAAATTGTCGGCGTGCCTTTCGCGATAGCCGATGCTACGACGCTGACGCAAGCCGGCTATGTAGGCGAAGATGTGGACAGCATCGTGTCGCGGCTGCTGGACGCGGCTGATGGAAATCGCGAGCTCGCCGAGTGGGGTATTGTCTATATCGATGAAATCGACAAACTGGCGCGTGCCGGTGAGTCGTCGCATGCGACGCGCGATGTGTCCGGTGAAGGGGTGCAGCAGGCCCTGCTCAAACTGGTTGAGGGTACCACAGTAAAAAGCAATGATCGCGGCCGCAAGGGACAGGATAGTGGCTCAGTGGATACGCGGAACATTCTGTTTATCGCGGGCGGCGCCTTTGCCGGTCTGGAAGCGATCCTTAACCGGCGCGTGCGACCGAAAAATACCGGGATAGGCTTTCACAGTATTCCCGATAGCGATCAGGATATGGAAGCAGCCCCGGATCTGTTTGACCAGACCCGCCCGGAAGATTTGCGCCACTTTGGTCTTATCCCTGAATTTATCGGGCGTTTTCCCGTAATCACGGCATTACAGGATTTGGATGAGGAAAACCTGATACGTATTCTGACGCAACCGAGAAATGCGTTGATCAAACAGTACCAGGAGTTGTTCCACTATGAGCAGGTTAACCTGGAGTTTGAACCCGCAGCGCTGTCGGCCATTGCCCGTGATGCCGTGGAGCGCGGTACCGGCGCGCGTGGATTGCGCAGCGTTCTGGAAACCCTGTTAAAACAGGTGATGTACGACTTGCCCTCTGAGAAAGGCGTCGAGTGTTGCCGGGTCAGTGAAGCGGCGGTTCTGGGCCAGGCGGAGGTCGAATATCAATACCAGTCCCTCGAGGCGGAACAGTCCGGTAAGGGTGCGGTAAGTTCCGGGTAAGCTACTCCGGGTAGCTGCATAAGTAAGATATACGCTCATGAACACCAGCGACGCGGTAACTTTGTTTCCAGTTCCTCCCCTGTTTCGTTAAGTCGCCTTACGACCAAAGGTGCCAGAATCCTCCTGTTTTCTACTAATGCGCTGAATATAAAGAGGATATGCGTCTGGCATAAGCCTTGCAGCATAGCGGTGGTGAGTTAGGCGGAGCAATGCTTTCCCCCTACCACAACGGTAAGCATGGTCCCTGAAGCTGGAGCGAAATCATGACTGAAACCTTTTACGAAGTGTTGCGCCGACAAGGCATCACACGCAGAAGTTTTTTGAAATTCTGCAGCCTGACGGCCGCCTCTTTGGGGTTGGGGCCCGCATTTGTTGGCAAGTTTGCACACGCCATGGAAACCAAGCCGCGTATTCCGGTGTTGTGGCTGCATGGGCTGGAGTGTACGTGTTGTACAGAGTCCTTTATTCGCTCGGCAAACCCTCTTGCCAAAGATGTCATTTTATCGATGATATCACTCGATTATGACGACACGATTATGGCAGCGGCAGGTCACCATGCCGAAGCCATCCTCGACGAGGTCATCGCACAGTACAAGGGTAACTATATTCTGGCCTGCGAAGGTAATCCGCCACTGAATCAGGATGGCATGTCCTGCATTATTGGCGGTAAACCTTATCTCGAGCAGCTGAAGAAGGTCGCCGAACACAGTATGGCGATTATTTCCTGGGGTTCCTGCGCCTCCTGGGGCTGTGTGCAGGCGGCCAGGCCCAACCCGACACACGCAGTACCCATCCACAAGGTGATCCACGACAAACCGATTATCAAAGTGCCCGGATGCCCGCCAATTCCTGAAGTCATGACCGCGGTGGTGACCTATATCCTCACCTTTGGAAAGTTGCCGGAACTGGATCGCCAGGGCCGTCCCAAAATGTTTTACAGCCAGCGTATACACGACAAGTGTTACCGACGGCCGCATTTCGATGCAGGCCAATTCGTTGAAACCTGGGATGACGAGGGTGCGCGAAAGGGGTACTGCCTGTACAAAATGGGGTGCAAGGGTCCGACGACCTATAACGCCTGCTCCACCATTCGCTGGAACGAAGGCACGTCATTCCCGATTCAGGCCGGCCATGGTTGTATCGGTTGTTCAGAAGATGCGTTCTGGGACAAGGGCAGCTGGTATGCGCGTCTGACCGACATCAAGCAGTTCGGTATTGAGGAAAATGCCGACAAGGTTGGTGGCACGGTCGCCGGCGTTGTGGGTGCGGCGACAGTTGCGCACATGGCAGTGTCCGCGGTGAAGCGCACCCAGCAGAAGGGAGATCAGGAATAATGAGTGCCAAAAAGACCCCCAACGGATATACCCTGGACGATACCGGCCGACGGGTCGTCGTCGATCCGGTTACCCGTATTGAAGGCCACATGCGTTGTGAGGTGAACGTTGATGAAAACAACGTGATCCGCAACGCCGTCTCTACCGGTACCATGTGGCGCGGCCTGGAAGTCATCCTCAAGGGGCGCGATCCCCGCGATGCATGGGCGTTCGTGGAGCGGATCTGCGGTGTCTGCACCGGGTGTCACGCGCTGACATCGGCGCGCGCGGTGGAAGATGCGCTGGGCATCCGGATTCCACCGAATGCGCACCTGATTCGCGAGATGATGGCCAAGACACTTCAGGTGCACGATCACGTCGTACATTTCTATCATCTGCACGCACTGGACTGGGTAAACCCGATCAATGCCCTGAAGGCCGATCCAAAAGCAACTTCGGTATTGCAACAAACGATCTCTGCGCATCACCCGCTTTCCAGTCCGGGCTATTTCCGGGATATACAAAATCGCATCAAGAAGTTTGTGGAATCCGGCCAGCTCGGACCCTTCAAGAATGGCTACTGGGATAACCCGGCATACCGTATGACGCCGGAAGCGGATCTGATGGCGGTAACGCATTACCTGGAGGCGCTCGATCTCCAGAAGGAGTTCGTCAAGGTTCATACCGTGTTTGGGGGCAAGAACCCGCATCCGAATTACCTGGTTGGCGGTGTTCCCTGTGCAATCAACATGGACGGTGACCTCGCCGCAGGCGCACCGCTTAATATGGAACGACTGAATTTCGTCAGGGCGCGTATTCAGGAAATGATCGACTTTAACAACAACGTTTACATCCCGGATGTCATCGCGATCGCCTCCTTTTACAAGAAACAGCTGTGGGGAGGAGGGCTTGGCGCCAGGAGTGTGATGGATTACGGAGCCTATCCCAGCGTGAACTATGACAAGTCCACCGATCAGTTGCCGGGGGGTGTCATTCTTAATGATAACTGGGATGAAGTGTTCCCGGTTGATCCCCGTGATCCGCAGCAGGTTCAGGAGTTTGTCACGCACTCCTGGTACAAGTACCCGGATGAGTCAAAGGGCCTGCATCCGTGGGACGGTATCACCGAGGCCAACTATGCACTTGGGCCGAATACCAGGGGTACCCGCACCAGTATCGAGGAACT
The DNA here is from genome assembly GCA_030148915.1 of Thiogranum sp. GTDB lineage: Bacteria > Pseudomonadota > Gammaproteobacteria > DSM-19610 > DSM-19610 > Thiogranum. Next base: position 2,006 of record JASBSN010000065.1, on the reverse strand, counting down.
TGATGAGGATGCCAAGTATTCATGGATCAAGGCACCGCGCTGGCGTGGACATGCGGTTGAAGTCGGGCCCTTGTCCCGCTATACATTGGCCTACGCGCAAGGTGTCGAATACGTACAGGACCAGGTGAACAGGAGCGTTGCGGCCTTTAACGAACTGGCCGGCACGAGCCTGGACGCCAAAACCGCATTGCAGTCAACCATCGGACGAACGCTGGCGCGCGCCCTGGAATCCCAGTATTGCGGCGACATGATGCTGGATGACTGGAACCAGCTGATTGCCAATATCAAGGCCGGTGACAGTTCCACGGCCAATATGGAAAAGTGGGATCCCTCTACCTGGCCGAAAGAAGCGAAAGGGGTAGGTACGGCGGCCGCGCCGCGTGGCGCACTCGGCCACTGGATTCGCATCAAGGACGGCAAGATCGACAACTACCAATGCGTGGTTCCCACCACCTGGAATGGATCGCCACGCGACCCGATGGGGAATATCGGTGCGTTTGAAGCCTGTTTGCTGAATACACCGGTTGAGCGTGCGGACGAACCGGTCGAAATTTTGCGCAGCCTGCACAGTTTTGATCCTTGCCTGGCATGCTCTACTCATGTGATGAGTGAAGCGGGTAAGGAGCTGGCAAAAGTCAAGGTTCGATAGAACCCGGAAGGAGATGACTGTAATGAGAAAAAATGCAAAAAGATTGATGATGGCGGTGGGTATGCTTCCTTTGTCGGGTGTAGCGATGGCACACAGTGGCGGGCATGCCGCAGGGGGCTTCGCTGGCGGTCTTGCCCATCCTGTGACTGGCATTGATCATCTGCTTGTCATGCTGGCCGTCGGGGTCTGGGCCGCAGTTGCCATGCGCAAACAGGCGATCAAACCTGTCCTTGTATTTTTGGGATTCATGGGGCTCGGCGCGGTATTTGGTATGAACGGGTCGACGTTGCCCGCACTGGAGACAGGTGTTGCGGCCTCCGTGCTGATCATGGGGTTGCTGCTGGTTGCGCTGGCCGGAATACCGGTGAAATACAGTATCGGGTTGATCGCGGTGTTTGCGGTTTTTCACGGTAATGCGCATGGCGTGGAGATGGCGGCATCCGCCACGCCCCTCCTGTATGCGGCTGGATTTTTTCTTTCTACCGGCCTGCTACATCTGTGTGGCCTGACGTTGGGCGGGCTGCTTACCCGCCTGAAAACCGGATGGATAGTGCGCAGCATGGGCATCGCAGTCGGTGGTGCAGGTGTATGGATGTTGTTGGGATCTTGAACCCTAATCGACGTCCGGCGGGAGATTTTCAATGACAACGAAACTGACGACGACGCACGCTGAACCCGCGGTCTATGTCTACGAGGCCCCGCTGCGGCTGTGGCACTGGGTCAACGCCCTGGCGATTCTGGTGCTGGCCGCTACCGGGTATTTTATCGGTAGTCCGTTGCCGACCATGCCGGGTGAAGCATTCGATACCTTTGTCTTGGGCTACATCCGCTTTGCTCATTTCGCTGCCGGATATGTTCTGGCAATCGGCTTCCTGTTCAGGATTTACTGGGCGTTTGCAGGAAACCGGTACGCCAGGCAATTGTTTGCGCCCCCCGTATTTCGGGCAGAATTCTGGGATGGTGTCTGGCATGAAATCAAGTGGTATGCCTTCGCGGCGAAGGAGCCCAGGAAATATACGGGCCATAACCCGTTGGCGACATTGTTCATGCATCTCATGCTGGTGTGGGGTGTCATATTTATGGTCATTACGGGTTTTGCACTTTATGGCGAAGGTACCGGAATGGGGAGCTGGCAATATGCGATGTTCAGTTCCTGGGTCATCCCGCTATTCGGACAGAGCCAGGACGTGCACACCTGGCACCACCTTGCCATGTGGTACATCCTGATCTTTGTGATTATTCATGTCTATGTGGCGATACGCGAAGATATTATGTCGCGGCAGTCCATTGTCAGCACCATGATCAGCGGCTGGCGCATGTTCAAGGACAATCGCGAGGTTGATGACGGGCATTAAGC
>JASBSN010000060.1 GCA_030148915.1 Thiogranum sp. | reverse complement strand
GGATCATGGTCCGATGCGCGATAGGCATCGGCATTGTAGAGATTAATCAACTGGTTGGCTGACTTATACTCTTCGTTGTAGTCCAGCACACGCGGCTCATCGGCGTTGATCGCCCAATCGGCCACGGCCACCACCTGGGCGCCGAGACTCGCGTTGGCCAGGGCGTGGTCGAGGTTACCAAACTGACCCTTGAAGCCATAAGAATAGGCCCCGGCTCCAACATGCGTGCTGATCAGATTGGTGTAATTGGCCGCCAGAATGGCGCTGACAGGATCTTCCTTGGCGTAAGCGTTAAGGTCGCCGATGATCAGCACGTCGCCGTCGTTGCTGCCCGCCGGGTCGCGCGCCAGCCAGTCGACGAGGGCTTGAGCGGCGCTGGTGCGCGTCAAGTTGCAATTGCCCTGTCCGTCGCCGGTGTCCGGGTCACCGATGCTGGCACAGCTCGAGCCTTTTGACTTGAGATGGTTGACCGCCACGGTCAAACGCGCGCCGCTGGCTTTTTCCATAAAGGCTTGCGCCAGGGTCGGGCGGTTTTTCTGGTCGTTGAAACGTGGGTCGACGGAAGCATCGAGGATGGCGGTGTTACCCACCGCCTGCACCGTTTCATTACGGTAGATCAGGCCCACTGTTATCGCATCCGTGCCGATTTTCGCCACCCCGGGATTGATGGCGTTGTAGCTGGTGCCGGTCGGGGCTGCCGCATTCAGCCCCTTGACCAGATCCTCAATGGCGCTGGCGGGCCCGTAGCCGTCGTTCTCCAACTCCATTAGACCGATAATGTCCGCGTCCATGGCGCTGATGGCGGCAATAATCTTATCCCGCTGGCGGGTGAACTCACCGAGAGTATCGGCGCCGCGACTGGTGGGAAAACCGCCGCCCTGACCATCGCCGTTGAAGTAGTTCAATACATTGAAACTCGCCACTCGCAGAGAACCGGCGGCCGCGAGCGGCGGCGAGCCGCGGCGCGGATTATTGGCCACAAACTGCGGAACAAGGGTCGGGTGTATTCTATAAGCGTTGGCGGCGTAACCAACCACGCCGGTCAGGCCGGTGAGGGTGTCGCCACTGCGCAGTGTGTTGAACGCGCTCAGGCCCGGCGCCGGATAGACGATCGGATCGGCGTTTTGAGTGAGGTTGCTGTCGTCAACGATCAGACGATTGAGGTCGTTGGCCGCCTGCTGCGCGATAGCCGCGGCGCCCGGTGCGACCATGTTGGTCGGCGTGTACAGCCGCCCACCGCTCGACACCACGACTTCGCCGTATCGGCCCAGATTATAGTTTTCGGTCACGCTGAGCGTCTGCGGCAGATGAACCAGCATGCCCTCATAGCGTTCCAGATCGGTGGCACTGGCGAAAGGCAGGGAGAGGTCGGTCGCCGCCGGCGTACTGCCCGAAGCGCACCGTTCGATCGCACTCAGCGCATTGAGTTCCGTCAGCCCGGAAGCCTCGCCGACCGTACCGCTGACACGCACCAGATCACCCACGGCGACATCAACGCCAAACCCATTGTCGTGAATAAACAAACCTTCCGAGGTGTTCGCATCAGTATCGGTATCAGCCGCCTCTTCCTGCACAAAAAATCCGCCCAGCCCCGCTGTCGTGCTTTGAAAATCGCCCACCACCACTGCCTCGACCGTAGCCGGTTGGTTTAACATCGGGCTGTCGGCGGCATTGCCCTGAATCGCGTGGATCAGGTTGGCCGGTGATCCACAGGCGGTCACGGCGCTACAGGCATTGGCCTGGGCCGGTGTCGCCGGCGCCTGCACGAAGCCGGCGGTATTGCGCGCACCACCCGCGCCGTTGGCGCAGCGCTGGTTGGAATGAACATCCTTGTTGCCATTGCCGTGTTCGTTCAGTTGCGGCTCATTGGCATTGAGCAGCGGTAACAGACCGGCGTCGTCGGCATCGTTGGTGTCGTAAACGACGGCATCGACCAGGTTCGACAATGAAAGCGGCGCACCATTGGGGAAGTCGACGCCATTCGCCTGATACAGGGCCACCGCGTCGGCACCGTTTTGCAGCACCCCGTCGGCGATCACCGCATCCACCCCCGGCACCGCCGCGTTACCCAAGACGAAATAGCCGGAAGCATCGGTGCTGTAGCCATCCAGATCGTAGGCCGCGTAGACACTATCGCCATTGCCGTTATACAGAACCAATACCTTACCGCTAAGATCCTGGTTACCCACGCCACCGTCATACAGCTCAACAAATTCGGCGCTATCCGCGCCGGCGGTATCGGCGTCCACCTCGTTGATCAACAATTGAGCGGCCGCAGGCGGCGCCGGCGGGGCGCTATCGCTGGTGTGCGCACCGAGCCCGTCAAAGGTGTCCTCTGCAAACCCCTCCCATTCAAGCGCGGGATCGAACGCGTTATAGGCATTGACGTCGCCGCCGGTAACGGCGCTCAGGCGCCGCAGGGTGTTATTCTGCGTGCTGGTCGCACCGCTGCCCCACTGCGCGCCCGGATCTACGCCGATCTGGCCGATGACATCGATGATCGCCCCGCCGTTCAGCAGCACCACGGCGTCGTCACCGTTAAACCAACTGCCGTCGCCGGTCTGGTCGGCTTGGGCCAGAATCGCAGCATCGGCCTTGACGTGGCTGAGAACAAACACATCGCCCGGCGCCACCGTGCCCGTTAAGTTCAGGGTGCGTCCCGGGAGCGTGCTGCCGTTAAAGTAAAATTGAACTTCATACGCCGACAAATCCACGCTGGCGCCGGTGTCGTTGTAGACCTCAAGCGCTTTGTTATAGCTGCTGCCTTCAATGTACTCCGATAGATACAAGTCAGTGGCGGCACAAGCATAAGCCTGCAGAATAAAAACCGCCGATATAACCGCCGGCACCCGGGTCAACATCCGTTTCATGGCAATCCTCGTAGAAAAAATGAAAACAACAGCACGAGCCGTGCAGCGGCAAACTCTGGATACCGGCCTACGCCGGTATGACGAATTGATCAGAGTTTCCTTGAGTTGTTTTGTGGGACACGGGGTCTTTATAAAACACGCAGTTGACGGGAAGGTTTAACTTCTGTGATGAGTTTGTGACGAATGCGCCTGCCTCACGGGCGGACTGAGGACGCACCCGCCTGGTCCAATCGGCGGACACTGATTGACCGGCACGCACCGCACCGATGCCGGGGCGGCGTCAGCCGAGGTTGAACCTGGCGTTGCGGAACAGCCGCATCCAGGGGCCATCCTCTTCCCAGTCAGGCGGAAGCCACGAGTTGGTGACGCTGCGGAACACCCGCTCGGGGTGCGGCATCATAATGGTGAAGCGGCCGTCCTGGTTGCTCAACCCGGTGATACCCAGGGGCGAGCCGTTGGGGTTCAGCGGATAGCGCTCAGTGGCCCGGCCCTGGTGGTCGACATAGCGCAACGCCACCTGCCCGGACTCCAGTGCGACTCGCGCGGCCGACGGCGAGGCAAAGCCTGCGTAGCCCTCGCCGTGCGCCACCGGCACCGGCAGCAGCGAACCTTGCATGCCCTGCAGCAGGATGGATGGCGAAGGCAATACTTCCACCAGGCTGACGCGCGCCTCGAACTGTTCGGACACATTGCGCTCGAAACGTGGCCACTGCGCCGCGCCCGGGATAATGTCTTTCAGGCCTGACATCATCTGACAACCGTTACACACCCCCAGTCCCCAGCTATCGGCGCGGCTGAAAAACGCCTCGAAGGCGTCGCGGGCGCGGGCGTTGAACAGGATCGAGCGCGCCCAGCCCTGCCCGGCGCCCAGCACATCGCCGTAAGAAAACCCGCCGCAGGCGATCAGACCCGAAAACCCCTGCAGATCGGTGCGCCCGGCAATCAGGTCGCTCATGTGCACGTCGCTGCAGCTGAACCCGGCACGATCGAAGGCCGCGGCCATTTCCACCTGACCGTTGACCCCCTGTTCGCGCAGGATGGCGAGACGGGGACGCGCAGCGACGTTGACCATCGGCGCGGCGGGATTCGCGTCTGTATCAAAGCTCAGTTGTACCCGCAGGCCGGGGTCATCGGCCTCCAGCAAGGCGTCGAATTCCTCTTCGGCGCAGGCGGGATTGTCACGCAGCGCCTGCACACGATAGCTGGTTTCACTCCAGGCCCGTTGCAACTCGACGCGCGGTTGGTCCAGCAAGGCCAGGCCGGCGTAGTGGATCAGCACGCGATCGTCCTCGCGCAGACTGCCGATGACGTGGCTGTGCCGGCCCAGACCGGCGCTGCGCAGCACTTCCAGTACGGTATCGGTGTCGCAATGCCGCACTTGCACCAGCGCGCCCAGTTCCTCGCTGAAGCAGGCCGCGCGCGGATCGCCGCCGAGATCATCCAGGCGTATGTCGATGCCCGTATGTCCGGCGAAACTCATTTCACAGAGGCTCGCCAACAGTCCGCCATCGGAACGATCATGATAGGCCAGCAGCAGACCGTCCTGGTTGAGATCCTGAATGCAGGCGAAAAATGCACGCAGGGCTTCGGGGTCGTCGAGATCCGGCGCGTGGTGCCCCAGTTGCTTGTAGACCTGCGCCAGGGCGGAACCGGCGAGGCGGTTGCGGCCCTTGCCGAGATCGATCAGGATCAGGTCGCTGTCGCCGCAATCGCTGCGCAGTTGTGGCGTGAGGGTGCGGCGCACATCGCGCACCGGGGCAAAGGCGGTGACAATCACCGACAATGGCCCGGTGACGGCGTGGCTCTCCCCGTCTTCCTGCCACACGGTTTTCATCGACAACGAATCCTTCCCCACCGGGATCGCGATGCCCAGACGCGGGCACAGCTGTGCGCCCACGGCTTTTACCGTATCGAACAGCGCGGCGTCTTCGCCCGGGTGACCGGCGGGCGCCATCCAGTTGGCCGACAGGCGGACCTCGGCCAGGCGCGCGATCGGCGCGGCGGCCAGATTGGTAATGGCCTCACCCACTGCCAGACGCCCGGAGGCGGCCGGCTCGACCAAAGCTACCGGGGACCGCTCGCCCATGGCCATGGCTTCGCCGCGATACCCGCTGTAGTCGGCGCAGGTGACCGCCACATCGGCTACCGGCACCTGCCACGGGCCGACCATCTGGTCGCGCACCACCTGGCCGGTAACCGAGCGGTCGGCAATGGTGATCAGGAACTGCTTGCTGGCGACTGTCGGCAGCCGCAGTACACGGTAGGCCATCTCGGTGAAGTCATCGGGCAGTTGCAGCTCGGGTTTGCGAAAGGTTTTGTGGTGCACGTCGCGCAGCATTTTCGGCGGTTTGCCGAGCAGCAGCGACAACGGCAGATCGATCGGCGTGTTATCGAAATAGCCGTCGCCGAGCAGCAGGTGCCGCGCCTCGGTGGCTTCGCCCAACACTTCGAACGGACAGCGTTCGCGCTCGCACAAGGCTTCAAACTCGTCCAGGCGGGCCGCGTCCACCGCCAGCACGTAGCGCTCCTGCGATTCGTTACACCAGATCTGCATCGGCGACATGCCCGGCTCATCGTTGGGGATGGCGCGCAGCTCGAAGCGCCCGCCGCGACCGGCGTCATTGACCAGCTCGGGTACGGCGTTGGACAGACCGCCGGCGCCGACATCGTGTATCGATAAGATGGGGTTGTCATCGCCCATCGCCCAGCAGCGATCGAGGACTTCCTGGCAGCGGCGTTCCATCTCCGGGTTGCCGCGCTGCACCGAGGCGAAATCCAGCGCCGCCGAACTGGCGCCGCTGGAGACCGAGGAGGCCGCCCCGCCGCCCAGGCCGATGAGCATGGCCGGACCGCCGAGCACAATGATCTGCGCACCCGATGGGATGGCGCCCTTTTGCACGTGACCCGCGCGGATGTTGCCATAGCCACCGGCGATCATGATGGGCTTGTGATAGCCGCGCACTTCACTACCGGTCGGCCCAGGCACTTGTTCCTCGAAGGTGCGCAAGTAGCCGCAGATATTCGGTCGGCCGAATTCGTTACCGAAGGCCGCCGCGCCCAGCGGGCCCTCGATGATGATATCCAGCGCCGAGGCGATGCGCGCGGGCTTGCCGTGGTCGGTCTCCCAAGGTTGCTCGAAACCGGGAATGCGCAGATTGGAGACCGAGAAACCGGCCAGTCCGGCCTTGGGTTTGGCACCGCGCCCGGTGGCGCCCTCGTCGCGAATCTCACCGCCGCAACCCGTGGCCGCACCCGGAAACGGCGAAATGGCCGTCGGGTGGTTGTGGGTTTCGACTTTGATCTGGATATGCGCAGGCTCTTCCGCGGCGCGGTATTCGCCGCTGCCCGGGTCGGCGAAAAAACGCCGCGCCCGGTAACCCTCGATGACCGCGGCATTGTCTTTATAGGCCGAAAGAATGCCCTCGGGACTGGCCCGGTAACTGGCGCGGATCATATCGAACAGCGTCGCCTCCTGCCTCTCGCCGTCGATGATCCAACTGGCATTAAAGATTTTGTGCCGGCAGTGCTCGGAGTTGGCCTGCGCGAACATCATCAGCTCCACATCGGTGGGATTGCGGCGCAGGGCGCTAAAGCTGTCGATCAGGTAATCGATTTCATCTTCCGAGAGCGCCAGCCCCAGATCGCGGTTGGCCGCCAGCAGCGCGTCGCGCCCGCCGCGCAGAATATCGACGCGCCCCAGCGGCGCCGGGTCGGCGTGGCTGAACAGGCGCTCGGCCTCGCCAGCGTGCTCCAGTACCGTTTCAGTCATGCGATCATGCAGGCAGGCATGCAAAGCCGCGCCGGCGGCGCTGTCGAGGTGCGCGCCCTCACCCAGACGGATGTCGTAACGCAGGCCGCGCTCGATGCGCGCCACGCTGCTCAGAGCGCAGTTGTGCACAATGTCGGTAGCTTTGCTGGACCAGGGTGAAATGGTGCCGATGCGGGGCACGACCCAACAGCGGTAACTGTTTTTGCCGCCGGGGGGCACGCCCTCACCGAGCAACTGGCGCAGCGTCGCCTGCGCTTGGCTGGATAGCGTCTCTTCCACATTGATGAAATACTCGAAGTGCGCGGCGACGGCGACCACTGTGTCAACGGATTGCTGCAGACGCCGGCGCAGTTTATCCAGGCGAAAAGCGGAAAGAGCGGGCGCACCGGGCAATTGCAACATGAAAAACCGTCTCTGATAGGCCGGGGAGCAGCACACTGCCCGGCCCCGTTAAGAAAACCCGGAATGATACTGGATGGCCTGTAGCCGGTACAGCCTGCGCTCGGCAAGGCCGGCGCCGATGGCAGAGACATCCCCCTGTCGCCCGACAGATGGCGCTGCGCAAACCCTGCTCAGTCGAGGCTCAGCCAGGGCATGCCCGCGGGCTGGTCGGCGGCGAGGATACCGAAACTGCTCTCACCCACCACCGCGGCCAGACTGGCCAGCGCCAGCGCCGGCCGGTTGTTCTTTTCGCTGATGTGCGCGGCAACCAGGTGCTGCAACCGATCTGTGTTTATATTATCAAGTATCTCGGCGGCTTGCTGGTTGCTCAAGTGACCGAAAGGTCCGCCCACGCGTTGCTTCAGACGGGGTGGATAAGGTCCGTCGGCGAGCATTTGCGGATCGTGATTGCATTCCAGAATCAAGCCATCGAGGTGATCGAGCGCCTGTAGCAGGTGCCGGGTAATACTGCCGACGTCGGTGAGCAGCCCCAGGCGTCGCCGACCGTCGTCAAACACGAACTGGCACGGTTCACGGGCATCATGGGGCACGGGAAACGGCTGCACCTGGAGATCGCCGATGCGAAAGGCACAATGGCTGTTGATGCGCTGACAGTGATCCAGGTCACCGCCTTTGTGCGCCGCTTCGGTGCCCGGGGTCATCCACACCGGTAGACGGTAACGCCGCGACAGGCGCGCCACGCCGGCGATATGATCGCTATGCTCGTGGGTGACCAGGATCGCATCCAGATCCTCGGGCGAAAGCGCCAGGCGCGCCAGGCGCTTTTCCACTTCGGCGCAGGAAAAACCGCAATCGATCAGCACCCGGGTGGCGCCGGCCTCCACCAGCGTGGCGTTGCCCTTGCTGCCGCTGCCCAGTGAAGCAAAGCGCATCGCTACGGACAAGCGCCTACTTCAAGTCGTCATAGAGCACATTGAGGATGCGCACCGCGGTCGGGGAGATTTCCGCCTGACCCTCGGCGTTCTGCACCACCACACGGGTGTCCGTGCCGTCGTCGCTGAGTTTGATTTGATAGTGATCGACTTTCTGACTCTCGTCGTCGGACCAGAAGGCCAGCTTGGAGAGCAGACCTTTTTTCTGTTCCTTGAGGGGATCGCTGTAACGGACGTAATACAGCCCCTGCGCACGGTTGCGGTCTTCGACGACGAAACCCACACGATCGAGGACGATACCGACATCGCGCCAGGCCTTTTCGAATTCGCGATGCACCACCAGAGCGGTCTGACCGCTGTCTTGCTGGACCAGTTCGGCGCGCGCCCGAGCCGGCGCGGGGGTGGCGGCGAGCTGTTCGGCCTTGGCCGGCTGGACGCCGAGGTGGATCATCAGCCGCTTGAGCATTTCCGATTCCAGCCCCGGGTCGGCGGGCCTTGGCACCCATTTGGTGTCACTGTCGACTTCTTGGGAAACCAGGACTTCTTCGACGCCCTGCTGGGTGATGTACACCTCTGTGGTGCCGGGTGTCTCCCCCCGTTCAAGGCGCATGCGGTAACGGTCCCGGTAGGCTGAGCTATAGGCATTTTCATACACGCGGCTGATCAGACTGCGGATCGGACCCTTGGGGATCGATGCACGGTTTTCCACCCAATCGGTCTGCAGGGTGCCCAGCGACGGATTTTCGCGGGCGATGAGAAAGCCGTTTTCCAGCCAGAATTCACGCGCCCGCGGCCACACGGCCTGCGGCTCGCCCTGCACCACCAGCCAGGCGTGGCCGTGGTCGCGCTCGAAGCGCAGGCCGTCCTGGGCCGGCAGGACCGCATTGCCCGGCTGCCGGGCGTGCAATGACTGGCGCGCACTGGTGTAACCCGACAAAGTGGCGGCCGAGCCGCTGGGCGTCACCAGGGAGTCACTGGTCGGCGTGCTGTTGAGATCGGGGGGCACGTCCAGCGCAGCGGCCGGTTCCGCGCGTTTGTAATCCTGGGTTTTGTCCGGAAATGTCTTGTCCAGCCAGGTGCAGGCGCTGAGGCTGGTAATCAGAAGCAAGGACAGGCCGAAACGGCCGGGGTTGTGCATCGGGAGCATAAATTTCCGTCCAGTATTACAAGGTTCAGACATTGGCGGCGGCCAGCACGCCGGCCTGCCTGAGGGCATCGCGCAGCCGCGGATGAAAAGCTTCGTCGAGCGGCGTCAGCGGCAGACGCAGCCCCGGGGGAATCATACCCATTTCGTGCAACGCCCATTTCACCGGTATCGGGTTGGACTGCACGAACAGGTCCTGATGCAGGATACGCAACGGCGCATCCAGTTGCTCGGCGCGCGGGCGGTCACCGGCCAGGGCGGCGGCACACATGGCGTGCATGGCCGCCGGCGCCACGTTGGCCGTTACCGAAATGTCGCCGCGGGCGCCGAGCAACATCAATTCCATGGCGGTCGCATCGTCGCCGCTGTACAGATCCAGCTGATCGCCACAGGTCTCCAGGATCCGCCGGCCCCGCTCGAGATCGCCGGTGGCCTCCTTGATACCGACGATATTGGCGATCGGCGCCAGCCGCTGCACCGTTTCGGGCAGCATATCGCAGGCCGTACGCCCCGGCACGTTGTAGAGAATCTGGGCAATCGGCACCGCCTCGGCGATGGCCTTATGGTGCTGGTAGAGACCTTCCTGGGTCGGTTTGTTATAATAAGGCGTCACCAGCAGGCAGGCATCGGCGCCGGCCTGCATGCCGCAACGCGTCAGAGTGATCGCTTCGGAGGTGGAATTGGCGCCCGTACCGGCAATGATGGGGATGCGCCCGGCGGCCATCTCGACGAACCGGCGCAGCAGATGGCAGTGCTCCTTTTCGTCGATGGTGGCGGATTCACCGGTGGTGCCGATGGCCACCAGAGCGTCGCTGCCCTCCTCTATATGAAACTCGATGAGCGCTTCCAGGCTGTCTTCGTCGACTGCGCCGTCTTCACGCATCGGCGTGACCAGGGCAACCATACTGCCGTGAAACATGGATCTCTCCGCACCGCAAACCAAAGGCGAATGGTACGGTTCCGGCCCGCCGCTGACAAGCAGACCGGGCTGGGAAACGAACCGGGAGGCGCTCGGGGAGTCATGATTAAACCTCTTAATGGCTGCGTTAATAGTCCTATCTGTCCCTGCCCCACCGGGTAGCGTTAATTTGATCGCTTCGACGCCGGGATTTTTCCTATGAGTAGCAGCGACGCCATTATCCGCGAAATCCGCATCAATCCGATTGTGCCGAGCGAGTCGGTACTGGTTTCCACCGCCCGCGGCATGCGCCCGCGCGAGGCCGAGGCGCCCGCCCCGCGCGACAACCGCAAGCACGTCCAGCGCTGCCCCTTCTGCCGCGGCAATGAGCACATGACCCCGCCCACCGTGGCCAGCGCGCCGCCCGGCGAGGACTGGCGGGTGCGGGTGGTGGAAAACCTCTACCCGGTGCTGGGCGATAACAGCACCTCCAGTAATCTGGTCTTCGGCCTGCAACAGGCGATCGACGGGTACGGCCGTCATGAGGTGATCATCGATCACCCGGAGCACGGTATCGCCCTGCAGGAGATGTCCGAAGAGCATCTGATCGGCTTACTGGGCATGTACCGTGAACGTATTCACGCCCTCTACCAGGCGGATGCACGCATCCAGTACGTGCTGGTGTTCAAGAATTTCGGGCCGGCCGCCGGGGCCAGTATCGCGCATACCCACAGCCAGGTGATCGCCATGCCGGTGGTGCCGGAGAACGTGGCCAATGAAGTGCTACACAGTCGCCAGTACTACGCCAAGAACCGCCAGTGCATTTTCTGCTCACTGATCGACGAGGCGCTGACCTTCGAGGCCACCATCTACGATCGTGAGTCCGGCTCGGTGCGCCGCCAGATCAGCGTCGGACAGTACGTCATCGAACGCGGCCGGCATTTCGTCGCTATCAAACCGTTCGCCAGCCGCTACGAATGGGAAGTGCATATTCTGCCACTGCGCCACCAGGCCGATTTCATCGACATCGACGACGAACAGCGCGCCGATCTGGCGCGGGTGCTGAAACGCGCCATGGCCCGCCTCGATGCGGTAATCGGCGGCGCCCAGTACAATTTCTTCCTGCACTCACTGCCGCACAACCGGGACGTTGCCGATTGCGAGGCAAGTTATCACTGGCATCTGGAGATCTGCCCGCGCACCAGTATACCCACCGGTTTCGAACTGGGTTCCGGGCTATTTGTCAGCACCATCAGCCCGGAGGAAGCAGCCGCCCAGCTGCGTGCCGTGGCACTCGATTAATGGTAGGCTTTGCGCCCTTGTCAAAATTCACTGGGTGACCAGCCAGGTTCATGAGTAATCAATTAGTTATCGCCGCCGTCGGCGCCGACCGCCCGGGACTGGTGGATACCCTCTCCGGCTGGATCCTGGACAGCGGCTGTAACATCGCCGACAGCCGCATGACGGTGCTCGGGGGCGAGTTTGCCGTGCTCCTGCTGGTGGAAGGCAAGTGGAACAGCCTGGCCAAACTGGAAGATCAGCGCGAGCAGCTGCAGTCGAGCCTGGACATGAGCATCACCCTCAAGCGCACCGAGCAGAAACCGCCGGCAGGCGCATTCCTGCCCTACGCGGTGGATGTAGTGGCGCTCGATCATCCCGGCATCGTGCACAACCTGGCGGGTTTCTTCTCTCAACGCAGCATCAATATCCAGGACCTGTCGACCGCCGGCTACGCCGCGGCGCACACCGGCACGCAAATGTTCTCGGTCCATATGACGCTCGATGTACCCGCCGACACCCACATCGCCGGCCTGCGCGAGGAATTTCTCGATTTCTGCGACCGCCTCAACCTCGACGCGGTAATTGAACCGGTGAAAGGCTGAAGCGTGGGCAAGGTACAATTGGACAGGAAAGTGCCCGCCTTTAAGGCCCCGGCCACCGGCGGAGGCATCTTCCGTTCGAGCGAGGCCAAGGGCGCCAACCTGGTGATCTACTTCTACCCCCGGGACAACACGCCCGGCTGCACCCGCGAGGGTCAGGACTTTCGCGACAATTATACCAAATTCAAACGTAACAAAACGCAAGTGGTCGGCGTTTCGCGCGACAGCCTCGCCGCGCACGAGAAGTTCAGCGCCAAACACGAATTTCCTTTTCCGCTGTTGTCCGATAGCGACGAGACGCTGTGCCGCCTGTTCGATGTCATCCGGGAAAAAAATCTCTACGGCAAGAAAGTCATGGGTATCGAGCGCAGCACTTTTCTCATCGACGCCGGCGGTAAACTGCGCCGCGAATGGCGCAAGGTCAAAGTCGACGGCCATATCGAGGAAATTCTCGAAGCCGTCCGCGAGCTCAACCGCGCCAACCGATAACGCCCTGCATCCGCGCCGGGCTGGAACATCACTAGTCTTATGTCCAAAATCGAAGCCAACGCTAAACGCCTGTTCATCCTTGACACCAACGTGCTGATGCACGACCCGACCGCGCTGTTTCGTTTTCAGGAACACGATGTCTACTTGCCGATGGTGGTGCTGGAGGAAATGGACGCCGGCAAGAAAGGCGTTTCCGAAGTGGCCCGCAATGTTCGCCAGGTCAGTCGGTTTATTGATGAAATGATGCAGGCCACCGACAGCGATGGCATCGAACAGGGCATTGCGCTCAACCCGCGGGGCCTTCTGGCGGACGAGCTGAAAGCGCACACGCCCGGGCGACTGTTTTTCCAGACCCATGCACTGAGCAGCGCCCTGCCCGACGCGCTACCCGGAAACAAACCGGACAATAATATTCTTGCCACGGCCCTGGCCCTGCAGGACGAACACCCGGACGTCACGGTGACACTGGTCTCCAAGGACATCAACCTGCGCATCAAAGCCACGGTGCTCGGGATTCATGCCGAGGACTACTTCAACGATCAGGTGCTGGACGACGTCAACCTGTTGTTTTCCGGTGCCGCGGAATTGCCGGCCGATTTCTGGCAGGCCCATGGCGAGACCCTCGAATCCTGGCAGCAGGACGGGCGCAATTATTACCGGCTGCGAGGCCCCTTGGTAAAATCCTGGAACCCGAACGAATCGGTCTACATGCCCGAAGAACACGGCTTCGAGGCGCTGGTACGCGAGCGCGAAGCGGACAGCGCAGTACTGGAAACCGCCATTGATTACCGCGGCTCGAAACACACTGTTTGGGGCATCAATGCGCGCAACCGCGAACAGAATTTCGCCCTCAATCTGCTGATGGACCCGGAGATCGATTTCGTCACGCTGGTGGGCACCGCGGGCACCGGCAAGACGCTGTTGGCGTTGGCCGCCGGCCTGACGCAGACGCTGGAAGAAAACCGCTACAAGGAGATCATCATGACCCGGGTCACGGTGCCGGTGGGCGAGGATATCGGTTTTCTGCCCGGCACCGAGGAAGAGAAAATGACCCCCTGGATGGGCGCGTTGATGGACAACCTCGAGGTGCTGACCCGCTCGGATGTGGGCGGCGACTGGGGGCGGGCGGCGACCAACGATCTGCTCAGCAACCGCATCAAGATCCGTTCCCTGAACTTCATGCGCGGGCGCACTTTCCTCAACAAGTATCTGATCCTCGACGAGGCGCAAAATCTGACGCCCAAGCAGATGAAAACCCTCGTCACCCGCGCCGGCCCCGGTACCAAGGTGGTCTGCCTGGGCAACGTGGCGCAGATCGACACCCCTTATATCACCGAAACCAGTTCCGGCCTGACTTACGTGGTCGACCGTTTCAAAACCTGGGCCCACAGCGGCCACATTATTCTCAAGCGCGGTGAGCGCTCGCGGCTGGCCGATTACGCCTCGGACGCGCTGTAATCTCAGACCTCGTCGGTCTGCCCGGCGACCGGTGGCGCGGGCAGCGGCGCCACCGGTCGCGGCCAGACGCGTAGCACCGCCTTGACCAGCGTCGCCAGCGGAATGGCGAAAAACACCCCCCAGAAACCCCACAGGCCGCCGAACACCAGCACCGCGATAATAATCGCCACCGGATGCAGGTTGACGACCTCGGAGAACAGCAGCGGCACCAGCACGTTGCCATCGAGCGCCTGGATAATGCCGTAGGCGACGAGGATATACCAGAACTCCGGACTCCAGCCCCACTGGAAAAAGGCGATAGCGGCGATCGGCAGGGTGACCGCCGCGGCACCGATATAGGGGATCACCACCGATAGACTGACCAGCGTCGCCAGCAGCACCGCATACTGCAGACCCATGAAGACGAAAGTGACGTAAGTGACTACGCCGACAATCAGGATCTCCCAGATTTTGCCGCGCACATAGTTGGCGATCTGGCCGTTGACCTCCTGCCACACGCTGGCGCTGAGCGCCCGGTCGCGCGGCAGATAACCGCTCATCCAGCCGATAATGCTGCGCTTGTCTTTCAGAAAAAAGAACACCAGCACCGGCACCAGGATGAGGTAGACCAGCAGCGTGATAATGCCTACTACCGAAGCCACCGACATGGTCACCACGCGCTGCCCCAGGCTCGCCAGCTCGGCGCGGATGGCGTTCATCAAATCCTGCACCTGGGCGTGGCTGATCAGGTCGGGGTAGCGCGAGGGCAGGCGCATAATGGCTTCCTGGCCGGTGCTGACGATATTCGGCAGTTGGGTAAACAACTGCGTTACCTGGTAGGACAGGCGCGGCAGAAGCCACAGCAGCGCGAAGGCCAGAAACACCATGAAAACGATGAACACCGCGGCCACCGCCACCATCCGCGGCACGCCCCGCGACTGCAGAGGCGTCACCAGTCCGTCCAGTAGATAGGCCAGCACCAGCGCTGCCAGCACCGGCGCGAGCATATTGCCCAGCGTGAGCACAATCAGAAAGCCCAGCAGCAACAGCAGCGCCAGAATTACCGCCTGCGAGTCGGCGAAAAAGCGCTGGAACCACTCGCGGATGACCTGCATCAGTCGGCGTCGCCTTGCTTGAGTTGCCGGTAGTGCTGTTCGAACAGGCTTTGCAGCTCGTCGACCACCTCCTCGGACGCACGCCCGTGCAGGATGTGCTGGGTCACCAGATCGGAAGTCATACCGAGCATTTTTTTCTTGTCCAGCATGAAATAGGTTTTCGACAGGCGCTTTACGGCGGCTACCACCTTCTCGTTCTCGGGGCGGGGAATGTTTTCCGGCGGCGGGATTTCCACCGGCACGGGAAGCGACGCCGCCGCGGGTGCGGCGAGTATGCGCTCGGCCAGGGCGCCGTCGCGACGACTGAGAAGAAACTCGGCAAAGCGCGTCACCGCCTCCAGGTCGGCGGCCGGTAACGCTTCCAGCAGTTGCAGCAACGCGTCTTTTTGTTCAGGCGTCATGCCCCACTTTATACAACTTCGGGGTGGGCTTTGCAGTAGTTTCGGGCGAATTCCAGCAGCTCATCCATGGCACGGTGGCGAAATTTCTGCTTTTGGTGCACAAAAGAGAAGGGGCGTTCCAGGCTCGGGTCAAGGACCAGCGAGACCAGGGTGCCAAGTTTCAGCTCTTTCTGTACGGTCGCCGAAGAGATAATGGAAAGACCCATGCCGGCTTCGACCGCACCTTTGATCGACTCGGGGCTACCGAGTTCCATGGTCAGATTGACCTGGCCGCTATTGATGCCCTGCCCGGTCATGTAGTCGGCGATAACTTCGCGGGTGCCGGAGCCTTCCTCGCGGCAGATGTAGGGGTAATCGAGCAACTCGTGGATATTCACGGAGGTGCGCCCCGCCAGGGGGTGCTGCGGCGCCACTACGGCTACCAGCTTGTCGACGCGACAGACCTCGACCACCAGGTTTTTATTCATCACCGGGGATTCGACCACGCCCAGATCGATAATGTTGTTTTCGACCATGTGCACAATGCCGTCGGAATTCGATACCTTGAGCTGCACATTGACGTCCGGGTATTTCTTTTTGAAATCGCCCAGCAGTGCCGGCAGCATGTATTCGGCGATGGTGGTGCTCGCCCCGAGCATCAGCACACCGCTGACATCGCCGGTCATTTCGCGCACGGCGCTTTCCATTTCCGCATACAGCTCGAAAATCTTGTCCGAGTATTCGTACACCCGGCTGCCGGCCTCGGTGAGACTGATACGATTATGGGTGCGGTCAAACAGCCGGGTGTTGAAATGCTCTTCCAGCTGGCGCACCTGGAAAGTCACTGCGGGCTGGGTCATGTGCAGCGATTCCGCCGCCTTGGTAAAACTTAACAGTCGAGCGACTGTGTGAAAAACCTGCAATCTCCGATCTGCCATACTTGTCGACTCTAACCCGCTTTACCCTGGCGCCAGGACGACGCCATCTTGATAACTTTAGATGCAATAAAAAATATTGATCAGGCCGGGAACCATACAGGAGTAAACGGGATTTTGCATGTTTTTTTGTCGACGGCCGAGGGGCCGCGCAAAAAAAACCGGGCGATAAACCGCCCGGTGACTGTGCCGGACAGAGCGGCTTTAAACTTTGAACTTCGCCATCAGCGTCTGCTGTTCGGCCGCCAGCCTGGCCAGCTCCTCACTGGCCTGGGCGGTCTGTTGCGCGCCGTCGGCGGAACGGTCTGCGACTTCACGGATGTTGTTCATGTTGCTTTGCATTTCACCCGCTACCGCGCTCTGTTCCTCAGCGGCGCTGGCGATCATGGTATTCATATCGTTGATAGCCGATACCGAGCCGGCGATCATGGCCAGTGATTCGGCCGCTTTTTCGACCAGATCGGAACTTTGCTGAGCTTTGCTCTGGGCGCCCTCCATGACTTTTACCGCGTTGCCGGCACCGCTCTGCAGGCGCAGGATCATGTCCTGAATCTCCTGAGTGGACTGCTGGGTACGGCTGGCCAGGGTACGCACTTCGTCCGCCACCACCGCAAAGCCGCGGCCCTGCTCGCCGGCCCGCGCCGCTTCGATGGCCGCATTCAGCGCCAACAGATTGGTCTGCTCGGCAATGCCGCGAATCACATCCAGTACCGAGCCGATATTCTCGCTCTCTTTTTCCAGGTTACGGATTACCTGGGCGGCGGAGTCCACTTCGTGGACCAGCGCCTCTATGCCGCCGATCGCCTCGGTGGCCACCAGCGCACCGCTTTTGGCTTCGCTGTCAGCGGTTTGCGCCGCGCTCGAGGCATCCGCGGCATTACGCGCCACTTCCTGCACCGTGCCGGTCATTTCGTTCATGGCCGAAGCAATGCTGTCGATTTCCGACTGCTGGGCGTGGACTCCGCGACTGGTTTCGTCGGTGATCGTCGAGGTCTCCTCGGCGGCGGCAGCGAGCTGACTGGTCACACCGGTGATCTGCCCGATCATGTTGCGCAGATTGGCGGCCATCTGGTTGAAGGCGTCAACGATCTCGCCGATCAGATCGTGGCTCTGTATGTCACAGGTATGGGAAATATCGTTCTGGCTGATGGCGTTGGCGATCTCGGAAATACGCTTCAGGCGCCCCAGTAACATCACGTGCACCAGACCATAGATAGCCACACCGCAGGCGATGCCCCCGACGATACACAAGCCAAAGAACCAGATGTACATCCCCTCTTTCCAGTCGACGAACAAATCGGTGAACACAGCGAACAGCGTCCCCATCACCAGACCGAAGGACACACATGCGATCAGCAGATTGCGTAAAATACTTGGTTTCATAATTTTCTCGCTCAATCCTCTAACCCGTTATAGAGCCTGGGGCAGCCGGGCGGTCCGCAGCTTCTCTGCCCACTGTTACGGCACAAGCACGTCCGGCTTAATAGCCGTGATGGCGGTTTTATCACGCCTCGCGCTCTTCCTCGGCCACCTCGTCCAGCCCGCAATTTTCCAGCGCCCGCTGACGGCTCTCGGCCGCCTCGCTCATCTGCCGACCCAACCGGGTAACGACTTCGTGCTGGCGGGTGGCCAGTTGGTCGATTTGGGCGGTGAGGCTATTGATCGCGGTGATTTCGCCGGACATCTCCGCCAGCGAAACGCAGGCCGTCTCGATCTGTTCTTCGCACACCTTGGCCTGGTTGTCTCCCTCGACAACCACCTCGACCACCTTGCGCGCGCCGCTCTGCACGCGTTCGATCATCGCCTGGATTTCCTGCGTTGAATGCTGCGTACGCCCGGCTAGGTTTCGTACCTCGTCGGCCACCACGGCGAAACCGCGGCCCTGGTCACCGGCGCGCGCCGCCTCGATGGCGGCATTCAGCGCCAGCATATTGGTCTGCTCGGCAATGCCCCGGATCACATCCAGCACCCCACCGATACTCTCGATGTGGGCGTCCAGCTGCTGCATCGCCTGGCGGGCATTGCTCAACTCACCGCTGAGCAAGTCCATGGAGCCAAGCGCTTCGGTCATCACCAGCTTGCCTTCATCGGCGCCCTTGTTCGCCTGGCGCGAAGAGGCCGCGGCCTGCGCCGAACTGCTCGCCACTTCCTCCACCGCCCCGGTCAACTCGGTCACCGCGGACTCGATGGCCTGGGCATCACCGAGCGCCTGCGCCAGCGCCTGTCTGATCTGCGCGGTGAGCCCGGAGGCCGTGACCGTCATCTGTCGGTCCCGGGTATCGAGGTCGACCTGGCGCGCGTTCAGGGCGCCAAGCATGGTGTTGTACGCCTGCACCAGGTGCGATGGCGTGGACGGGTCTTGCGCCATTAGTGCGTATTGGCTGCCGCCTCCGGCCGCCCTCAGCGCCACGGCAAATTGCGCTGTCCAGTCCACCGCGCGATAGCGCCGCAGCTGTATCGCCAGCCACCCCACCAGCAGCCCGGCCGCCGCGGCCAGCAGCAAAGAGTGGTAGCGCGAGGCCAGAAAAGCGGCTATCAGGACAAGCCCAGCGGATCCGGCCAGCGTCAGGACGCGCCGGTCGGTGAGCAACCGCGCCACGGTATTGGCTTCTCGTCTGTCCATACGCTCCCTCGGAGATCCGTCGCCTCCATGGGTCTGGAGTGGTAGGGTAGCGGCCGGACGTCGACGAATCTTTACTTTTTGTGACCGCCGTCACGCTTTCGGCGTGATCCAATGCAGCCTGAAACAGCGGACAAAAAAAACCCCGCCTAAGCGGGGCCAGAAATCTTCGCCGACGTTCTGTCTATTCAGAACCACCGGCCACCGCGACGAGCGCCTTATAAATGGCATTCGGGCTGGGCATAATATTCATGAAGCTGTTGCTGCCCATCATTTTCAAGTCCGGGTAGTGCACCGCCATACGAAAGCGCATGTGCAGTGCAATCACTTTGTTGCCATCGACCATGATTTCGTAAGGCAGATATGCGGTGCCCTTCAACTCACCGAAATCGACCACGCTCATGATGTGCTGCTCGTCCATATCTTCGTGGTCTTTGTCCTTGGCCTTGCGGGCCACGCCGAACACCGTCACTTTGCCCGGCAAATCCAGCCGATAGACCTTGGTCACGCCACCGAGGCCGGCGGCGAGATTTTTCTCCACGGTGGCCACCGCCTGCTGGTGACTGTCGTATTCGGCCAGATTATAGACATCGTCAAAATACTCCATACCGAAGGTATAGTGGTACTTACGCAGCTTGCGAGCGGTCTTGCCCTTATTGGCGCCAAACGTCTCCTGCTCGCCCAGCGCTTTTTTCAGCGCCGCGCTGACGCCGTTCAGATCGCTCTTCAGGCGGTAGGCATTGGCCAGATAGATAGGATTGACGTAGGAGACCTGGATGTCGTTGCCGACTTGCGTGACCGCGACGCGCCAGGGTGCGGCAAAACCGCCGTATTCGCTCATTGCTGCGGTTTTTTTCAGCTCGTCATTGGTGACTACAATGACTTCGGCGTTGTCGACGAAGGTGTTCGAATAAGGGCTGTAAGCCCCCAGTATCTGAAAACCTGCGCCGGTCAACGCAGCCTTGGTTTCCTCTACCTTGGCGGCAAAATCACCGGGGCCGTTGGAGGCCAGCACAAACGGTTTGAAATATTCGGCCGCCTGTACCCCGCCGGCCAGCGGTAATAACAACACAGCCGCCAGCACCGCTACTGACTTTATTCGTTTGATGATGTTCATTCCTCTCTCCTCGATCCGTGGGCTAATGACCCTGGTGGATTCTATTAAAACCTATTCTGGGTTACGACTGCGTATTTGCTTCAAAATATAGAAAGGCCGCGCTCCTGCACGGCCTTTGCGTAGTCGGTACACCACAACAGGGTATACGGGCGGAACCACTGCTCAGAAACGCAGGCCGTAGCTGACCTCGAGCGCATTTTGATACATGTTGTTCTCGGCCGTGTAGCTGAAACCGGCATTGGCACCGGTACCCTGATAGGTATAGTCGACGTTGTTGCGCAGGGCGTGCATATACGTCACTGTGATTTCGCTCGCCGGACTCAGGCTGCGGGTGAAACCGGCCGTGATGTGCTTTTCAACGACCGCCGGGGCCAACACGTTGAACAGTGCCTGATCATTGTCATAGGGCACCTGGGAATAGTTGAAACCGGCGCGGAAGGTCCAGTCGTTATTATAGGCGTAATTGACGCCGATCTTGTACACCCAGACGTCGTCCCAACCAAAACCCCAACCGTCGTTGCTGCCGAGCGGATTGGACACCAGGGCGGGATTGCCGATTAAAGAACCGGTCAGCGCGTTGAAGAATTCATCGGCCGTGGGTCCTTTGTTGGCGATGGCGGCGACTTCGCTATACAGAATACGCGTCACGTCGGCGGCGATCGTCAGCCCCGGCGTGGCCTGGAAGGCGACACCGGCACCGAAGGTCGGCGGAATATCGAAATCGCCCTGTTCGGCAAACAGACCGGCGTAGTCGTCGAACTCTTCCATATAAATCTTCGAACGCGCGGTGGCGCCAATAGACACCGGCCCGAACGTGCCCAGGTAACCGATCTGCGCACCGATACCGTAGGCCTCGTCGTTACCATTGTTGGTCACCTTGCCGGGGTTCGAGGATAAACCCTGAAACAGACCCAGACCGTAGGCCCGGAAGGCTTGGTAGCCGATCACCGGCGAAAACCCGATGGAGTGATGATCGCCGATTTTATAGGCAATGGTGGGCGTGATCAGCAGCTGGGCCAGGTTGACGCCCAGCGACGGACCGCTGTTCGGATTGGTGTAGAGGGCGGCGAGGTTGGGGTCCATCTGCGAGGCCGGCACGCCGTTCGCCTCGAGAAATCCGGCAAAACCGGAGGGGCCGCCAGGCTGGAAAGCCCCCGTGCTGGTATCGCCGATAACCGGTGCGAAGGCGGTGGTATAAATGTTTCCGGTTCCGGTATCGGCGTCGCCGTAGCGCGTGTTCATGCCACCGTTGCCCACCATCGCCATACCGATGGTGATGCGCTTAGACCACGCTTTGGAGATGCCCAGGTGCGGTATAAAGAATGTGTTGGAACGACTCTTCTCGTCGGATACGGCGCCCTGCCTGGGACCGTTACCCAGATCCGGAATCGCCATGCCGCGCGCGTCCACTTCGCCCGAGCGTTTGGGCTTGAACAGTTCGACACCGACGTCGAGCCGACTGCCGATGCCTGAAAGTGCCGCAGGGTTGATCGCGGACGTCATCGCGTCCTGGCCGAAGGCGATACCCGCGCCGGCCATACCGCGATTCTTCGAGCCCGCGCCGATTTTAAAATATCCGTTGGTGGCCTGCGCCAGCGGCGCGACCAGAAGAGACGCCAGTGCCAATGGCGTCAGGGTGTGCTTCAGGATGCCTTTCATAGTCCGTTCCTCGTGTCCGAATGCCTGATGGTGTTCCCCGTTCTTTTCTACTGTTGCAAATAAACAACATTTGCTTGGGGATTAACCACAAAGATGTAATACAACCCTATGTGATGTCAATCACTGAATCAGCACATAGCAATAAATATGCCCGATTTATATATCAGCAATCTCTAATACTTAGCCCTGACTCCTAATAGATCGCTCGAATTTGACTATACTTGAGCCGACGCGCTGACCGCCGCTATGCTCAAGTACCGTAGCAACGACACAACAGTACGCGTGAGGAGACCAGGATGCGCCTAAAATATGCCAAACTTCCGACTCTGCCGCTGATAACCGGCGGGATTCTGACCTGCGTTTCATCGCTGTCTGCGGCGGCCGGCTTTGCTCTGATCGAGCAGAGTGCCAGCCAGACCGGCAATGCCTATGCCGGAGGCGCCGCCTCCGCTAACGACGCCTCGACCCTATACTTTAACCCCGCCGGCATGACCCGTTTGCCCGCGCAAGTTGTCGGCGCGCTGCATTACGTAGCCCCGTCGGCCAAATTCAGCGGCAGCGCCACGGACGTTTTCGGTAACCCGGTAAGCGGAGGCAACGGTGGCGATGGCGGAGAAAACGGGCTCATCCCCAATCTCTATATGAGCACGCCGCTGGGCGAGGGTCTGTACGTCGGTCTGGGCATCAACGCCCCCTTCGCCCTTTCGACCAAATACGACAGCACCTGGAAAGGGCGCTATCAGGCGATTGAGTCTGAGGTCACCAGCGTCAACTTTAATCCCTCTGTGGCCTACCGGATCAGCCCGCAGTGGTCGCTGGGCGCGGGGGTCAACCTGCAATACATCGAAGCCAAACTGACTCAGGCGGTGGATCAGGGCAGCCTGTGCGCACCCACGCAGGCACAGTTACAGGCGCGCGGTGTACCGCGCGCGGATCCGGCGCGCTGTGCCGGTCTGACCCCTCAGGGCAGTGACGGACAGGCACAGGTTAAGGGGGACAACTGGGGGGGCGGGTTCAACCTGGGTCTGCTTTACGAACCTAGCACGCGGATGCGTCTCGGTCTCAGCTACCGCTCGGGCATCAAGCAGCAGCTGACCGGGAATGCCAGTTTCAGTGGCATCCAGCCCCAGTTCTCCGAGTTCGGCATTTTCGTGCCCACGGATGTGGCCGCCGACGCCGACCTGCCGCAGAGCGCCTCAGTGAGCTTGTGGCACGACGTCGGCGACAACTGGTCGGTGATGGCCGACGCCACCTGGACCGGCTGGAGCAGTTTCAAAGAATTGCGCGTGCAGTACGATTCTTTCCAACCGGATACCGTGGTGGACGAAAGCTGGAACGACTCCTGGCGTTACGCTTTGGGAGTGGACTACCGCTATAACAGCAAGTGGACCTTACGCGCCGGGACCGCGTTGGACGAATCGCCTATCCCGAATCCCAGTCACCGTACCGCACGCATTCCTGGTGAAGACCGCATCTGGGCGTCGCTCGGTGTAGGTTACCGCTACAGCCGCTCGGTGGGCATTGATATCGGTTACGCGCATCTGTTCGTGAAGGATCCGAAGATCAACGAAACTTCCGCGACCGCCGGCAATCTGAGTGGCGAGTACGACGCGGCGGTGGACATTCTCAGCGCCCAGGTGGTTTGGAATCTTTAAAAAAAAGCCGGAGGCCTAAGCCTCCGGCTTTTTTCGAACTGCGGCCAATCAGGCTTTCTTGATCAGAAACTCGTATTTGCCGCCGGCTTCCTTGGATTCCAGCAACGTGTTGCCGGTCTGCTTGGCGAAAGCCTCGAAATCTTTCACTGAACCCGGGTCAGTGGCGATGATGCGCAGTACTTTACCGCTATCGATTGTACCCAGGGCTTTCTTGGCCCGCAAAATCGGCAGGGGGCAGTTCAATCCGGACGCATCCAGTTCTTCGTCATAATTTGCCATCGTACAGCGCTCCTTAAACGTATCGTGAAAAACAACCGCAAGCGGCCTACTGTGTGTCTTCCGCTGTTCTTATAACCGGTGGGCCGTCTTTATAGGATAAGTGTCAGGCAAACGCAAGTCCAATACTGCTCGAACACATCATTAACCGGCCCGCGAGGCCTGTGCCGGACTGTCGATGGGCAACCCCTGGCGGTGCCAGCTGACGATTCCCCCGCGCAAGTTAACGGCCTGATCAAAGCCGTGCTGCTGCAAAAACGCGCAAACCTGGGCCGAGCGTGCCCCGGTGCGGCAATACACGACGATTTTTTTCTGCTCCCGCCAGGCTTCCATCTTTAACGGCACCAGGTGCATGGGCACTGCACAGGCCCCGGGCAATATGCCCTGCGCGGTCTCCGCGGGTGTGCGCACATCGATGAGCAACACCTCTTCGGCGGCGTCGCTGAGCCACTCGGCTAATTGCGCCGATTCGGTTTCCTGTACATTGAGCATAGTTGGACCTCTAATATTAGTACTAACTAATATAATTGCGATGGTGGAGAGAAAAGTCAACCGCGGGGAACTATCCACCACCTTGCTACTCAAAATTTTTACAACTGTCACGTTTGTGCATGGTCTCCGGTAGTTTCCTTTCCACACCTCAGGTATTCTGCGTAACCAATGAGATTTCGCTGGTTAAACTCTGCTCTATGTGTGGCCTTGGTGGCGCTGCAAACAGCCCCCGTCCAGGGCGAGGTGACCGGCAACGACCTACCGGACTTTGGCGATTCCAGCGGCGCGCTGGTTTCCCCGGCGCAGGAACGGGAACTGGGCGCAGAATTCATGCGCAGCGTACGCGCGCAGGCCAAGCTGGTGACCGACCCCGACGTCGAAGGATACGTCAACCAGCTCGGTTCGCGGCTGGTGGCCAACAGCGACGCCCCCGGCTACCCTTTCACCTTCTTCGTTGTCGACAATCCCGCTATCAACGCCTTCGCCGGACCGGGGGGATATATAGGTGTACACACCGGGTTGATACTCGCCGCGGCGAACGAATCGGAGCTCGCCGGGGTAATGGCGCACGAAATCGCCCACGTGACCCAACGCCACCTGCTGCGCGCCTATGAAAGCGCCAATCAAATGAGCCTGCCGACAGCCGCGGGCATGATCGCGGCGATTTTACTGGGCATCGCCGGCAGCAACCCCGAAGCCGGCATTGCGGCCATGTCGGCGGTCCAGGGCGCGAGCATTCAACAGCAGCTGAACTTCACCCGGTCCAACGAACGGGAGGCCGATCGCATCGGCATACAGACCCTCGCCCATTCGGGTATCGACCCTTATGGCATGCCGAATTTTTTTGAACGCCTGCAACAGTCCACACGCCTTTATGGCAATAACTTTCCCGAATTCCTCCTCACCCACCCGGTCACCACCGACCGTATCGCCGAATCCATGTCGCGGGCGGAAAGCTACGGCCACGGTAAGGAGGTCGACTCGCTCGACTTTGGCCTGATCCGCGCGCGGTTGCGCGCGCTGGGCGCCGACAGCCCCCCGGAGGTGCTGAAGTACTTCAAGGCACTCGAGGCCAAACCCGACGCCGGCGCGCCCGAGCACTATGGCCTGGCGCTCGCCCTGTGGCGCAACAGCGATTACGCGGCGGCGGCAAAAGAGCTGCAGGCGCTGCTGGACAAGGACCCGGACCGAAAGATCTACCGGACGACGATGGCGCGTCTGGCGCTGGACAGTGGCCAGCCCGAACAGGCGCTGAAACTCTATGAAGACACCCTGAAACTCTACCCCGGCGACCTGATCGTGGGTCAGTACTACACCTCCGCGCTGATCCAGGCCGGCAAGGCCGGCCAAGCGCGTGAACAGGCTTTGAAGATGCTGCGCGACAAACGCGCCCGCACCGCCGAAATCTACGAGCTCTGGGCCAAAGCGGCGAGCGTCGCCGGCCCCGCCTGGGAGACCAACGTGGCTTCGGGCGAAGCGTATTATTTATACGGCAATCTGCGTTTTGCCATCGACCAGCTAAACAAGGCGCTGCAACACAAGGGCCTGAGCGATTACGATCAGGCGCGCATCGAAGCCCGACTCAAAGAGTTCCGGCAGGCGTTGAAGAACCGCGAGCAGCACGAGCAACAGTGAGGCTTGGGGAATAAATCCTTTGCGCCACCCGTCCTCGAGCTTAGACCATTGCAAATTGTTCGGCCTTAGTCCTAAGCAAGTGTTTTAAGAAATTCTTATATAGGTAACCGTTAACCATTGAGAAAAAACGAGGTTTTATTTTGACTCACAGGAGAGGGGAAACTATATTGTCTGGACTGAGTAATGGGGTAAACCATTGCCAGGCAACTGGCACCACCACGTTGAAAGCGCATTCTAAGGAGGAAATGATGCGGACACTTCCGAGCATCCTAACCACAGCAGGCACTGTACTGGCTCTGGCCGGTAGCCTGACCCTGCTCCCGACTTCCGGCATGGCGGCTGACGCCAAAGCCGAATCGGTCGTAGACCAGGGCAAGGCGATCGCCTTTAACCGCAAGAAAGGCAATTGTCTGGCCTGCCATCAGATCGAAGGCGGCAGCCTGGCCGGCAATATCGGCCCGCCGTTGATCGCAATGAAAGCGCGTTTTCCGGACAAGGCCAAGCTGCGCGCGCAGATCTGGGATTCCACCAAGGCTAATCCGAACAGCATCATGCCTCCCTTCGGGCGCCAGCAGATTCTTAGTGAAAGCGAAATTGACAAAGTCGTGGAGTTTGTCTACACGCTGTAAACGGTGTGTGGACCTATTAGGAGAATAGACGAGTGATTAATATGAAACGCAGAACCTTTCTGAAAGGATCCGTGGCAGCCGGCGCGATGGGTGCCGCAATGGGCGCCGGGCTACTGACCCCGCGCATGGTCCTGGCCGCCTGGCCGAGTGCCGCCTTCGAAGCCAAGACCGTCGATAGTGCACTTGATGCGCTGATGGGCTCGCACGCACTGGAAAGCTCGGACAAGATTTCCATCCGTGCACCGGATATCGCCGAGAACGGCGCGGTTGTTCCGGTATCGGTCACCAGCAGCATCCCCGGGACCGAAGCCATCAACATCATTGCCGAAAAGAATGCCGCGCCGTTGACGGCCGCATTCAAACTCGGCAAGGGCGCCGAGGGCTTTGTATCCACACGAATCAAAATGGGCAAGACATCCAGCGTGATTGCCGTGGTCAAGGCCGGCGGCAAGCTCTACAGCACCGGCAAAGAAGTCAAAGTCACCATCGGTGGCTGCGGCGGTTAACGAAGGATAGAGGACAGATATCATGGCAACGATTAAAATTCGTGCAAAACTCCAGGGCGACGTCACTACGGTCAAAGCCCTGATCCAGCACCCGATGGACACCGGTCAGGTCAAGAACAAGAAAACCGGCAAGCTTATCCCCGCTCACTTCATTCAGGAAGTGAACTGCGAACATAACGGCACCAACGTCATGAACGCGCTGTGGGGACCGGCGGTTTCCAAGAACCCGTACCTGTCGTTCAAGTTCAAGGGCGCCAAAGCCGGCGACACCCTGAAATTGAGCTGGGTTGACAACAAGGGCGAAAGCGACTCTATCGAAACCCAGGTCAGCTGATGTCAGGCGACCCGCAAGACAATCTCGAACCGAAGGTGGAGAACCCATGAAAAAACTGCTAACCATCGTCGCGACTCTGGGCATGATCAGCGCCGCATCCGTTGCGGTACAAGCCAGTCCCCAGCAGGATCTGAAAGAGTTTCGCGCCTATTACAAAGAGCGTTTCCCGGATGTACCGTTCAATGACTATGTCAACGGGGTGTATGCTATCGACCAGGCTTCCCGCGAACAGTGGGAATCCATCGAGGAATTTCCGCCCTACGAGCTGAACATCGATAACGGCAAGAAACTTTTCAACACGCCCTTTAAAAACGGCAAGACCTACGCCAGCTGCTTTCCGAATCACGGCATGGGGATCAAACAGAATTATCCCTACTACGATACCAAAGCAGGCAAAGTCGTCACCTTGGAAGGGGCTATCAACAGCTGCCGCAAGGCCAACGGCGAGAAACCGCTGAAGTGGAAAAAAGGCCCGATCGCAGACATCTCCGCGTATATGGCCTACACCTCCCGCGGGAAGAAGATCAACATCAAAGTCCCGACCGAGGGCGTCGCAGCCTACGAGCATGGTAAAGAGCACTTTTATGCCAAGCGCGGACAGCTGAATATGTCGTGTGCCGATTGCCACCAGTACAATGCCGGCAACCGCGTGCGCGCCGATATCCTCAGCCCGGCGCTGGGACACCCCACCCACTTTCCGGTGTACCGCTCCAAATGGGGTGGACTTGGCACCATACAGCGTCGCTATGGCGGCTGTAACAAGCAGGTGCGTGCCAAACCCTACAAAGCGCAGAGTGCCGAATATTCCGACCTGGAATACTTCGAGACTTACATGAGCAACGGTCTGGAGAGCAACGGCCCGGGTGCCCGCAAGTAGCATGGGCAGCCTCGAAAAGCCCGGTCGTTTGACCGGGCTTTTTTGTTTCGCGGACCAGTATAATTGGCCCACAAACATATTTTATCCAAATCTTTTACCCCCAGTTACCCGTCTTCGGTAAGGAATCTGACATGAACATCAGTCGCCGTGAATTTCTTCAGATGTTAGCCGTCGCCAGCGCGTCGGGCATGTCGCTGAGCGCCTGCGAAAGCGATAAACCCTCCACGCCTGCAGGCACCAAGTCTGCCGCCCGGCCATCCGACCCCTACGAGATACCGGGCTTCGGTAATGTCTCGCTGCTGCACTACACCGACTGTCACGCCCAGCTGTTGCCGATCTACTTCCGCGAACCGAGCATCAATCTGGGCATTGGGCCGATGAAAGGCCGGCCGCCGCATCTGGTGGGCGACGCCTTCCTGTCCTACTACGGCATCCAGCCCGGCAGCCGCGAAGCACACGCCTTCACCTACCTGAACTACGTCGAGGCCGCCAAACAACTCGGCAAAGTCGGCGGCTTCGCGCATCTGGCCACACTGATCAAAAAAATCCGCGCGCAGCGCCCCGGCGCGCTGTTGCTTGACGGCGGCGACACCTGGCAGGGATCGGGCACTTCGTTCTGGACCAACGCCCAGGACATGGTCGACGCCCAGAAACTGCTCGGCGTGGATATCATGACCGCCCACTGGGAAATGACCTACGGCGCCGAGCGCGTCATGGAAATCGTCAAAAACGACTTCAATGGCAAAATCGATTTTATCGCCCAGAACGTGTTCGACAACGAGTGGGGCGAACAGGTCTTCGAACCTTATGTGATCAAGGAGATCAACGGCGTACCGGTGGCCATAATCGGCCAGGCGTTCCCCTACACACCGATTGCCAACCCCCGTTTTATGGTGCCCGACTGGAGTTTCGGTATCCGTGACGAGCACATGCAGCAAATGGTCGACCAGGCGCGCGAAAAAGGCGCACAGGTCGTCGTCGTGCTGTCGCACAACGGCATGGACGTCGATCTGAAAATGGCCTCACGCGTGACCGGCATCGATGCCATCCTGGGCGGACATACCCACGATGCGATCCCCCGCCCCTCCGAAGTGAAAAACAGCGGCGGCGTCACCCTGGTGACCAACGCCGGTTCCAACAGCAAGTTTCTCGGCGTGCTCGATCTGGACGTCGGCGACGGCAAGCTACGCGACTACCGTTATCACCTGCTGCCGATTTTCTCCAACCTGCTCGAAGCCGACGCCGAAATGGCCGGCTACATCGACAAGGTGCGCGCGCCCTATTTGGACAAACTCGGCGAAAAACTCGCAGTGACTGACGAAGTACTCTACCGCCGCGGTAACTTCAACGGCACCTTCGACCAGGTAATCTGTGACGCGCTGATGGAAACCCAGGATGCGCCCATCGCCTTTTCCCCCGGATTCCGCTGGGGCGTCAGCGTCATGCCGGGTGAAGCCATCACCTTCGACCATGTCATGACGCAGACGGCCATCACCTATCCGACCGTCACGCGCACCAACATGACCGGCACACGGATCAAGGAGGTGCTGGAGGACGTCGCTGACAATCTGTTCAATACCGACCCGTATTACCAGCAGGGCGGCGATATGGTGCGCGTAGGCGGGCTTAAATACGCCATCAAGCCCGGTGCCGAGATCGGCTCGCGTATCAGCGACATGGAACTGAACGGCAAACCGCTGGTGGCCGATAAGGAATACCCGGTAGCCGGCTGGGCCAGCGTCGCCCAGCCGATGGACGGCCGCCCCATATGGGATGTCGTGGCCGAGTATCTGCGCGACCAGAAAACCATCAGCAAAATCGACCTCAACGAACCGCTGTTGAAAGGTGTCGACAGCAATCCGGGTCTGGCCAAAAGCTAGGTGAGTCCCGGTTTATAGGAAAAGGGGTGGAGGGATTCATCACATCGCCTCCACCCCCTGCCCATTCATGGCAGTCCAGTTTATCTATTCACCCCGACACTTGTTTGTTGCAACGTCAAACCAGGGCCCGTCAAATGTGCAGGCCGCGGTGTAGACCATCAGATGCGGCCGTTGAGCCGGGGCCTGTGCCGAATTGCAGTTGCCGATGTCGTCACAGTCCACCTCGACGAAAGTGTCGGAACCGTCAAGCGATAGGACAGCGGGTGGTGCAGAAGCGGCCGGCCATTGAAAAGGCGAGTCGAGTCTGGAGCCTGGATCGCTATCGGCGTAAAGGCGTGTGGCAATTCCCGAGCCGGACGCTTTTAGATTAAAGGCTGTATCCGGCGTATGAACTATTCCTCCTTGCTGAGCCACCGCACCGCATACATTGGTATCCACGGTACTGTTTGACAACGAGGCGACAACGCCACCATGCATATGAATTTCCGCACCGGCGGATGCAATTAGTGTGGCCGAACCGCTGATGTTGCAACCATTGTTCGTGCCACTCGGATAAGTCGCATCGGCAGGCAAGACAACTCGCACCGAGGATCCGTAGATGCGCACGGCGCTGTTGGTTCCTTCTGCAAGCACTGCTACCGAAAATCCACCTGTAGCCCCTGCGACAATATCGCCACCATAAAACCACGTCTCACCGCACTGTGAACGGTAGGTAAAATGATAGCCCGATACGGCGGCCATCTCCAGACGGGATCCAAACCAGTAATGAGTGCCTTTCTGGCCGCTTGTACACGTATCATTCCAGGCATAGGGAATCGCACGGACGACATCCATGTCATTCCAGGTGGAAATACCCGCGCCATCCCAGACAATCCCCGAACGGCCGTTCCAGCCATCGATAGTCATATCTTGAAAATTCAAACCGGTGCAATCCCGAATCCGCACCACGGCACCGGGCCCTGATGTCCAGGTTAACCGAGTAATGCCGCGCCCCGCCCCGTTAAAGGAAACATAGCCGGTATTGATGCCTGTCGTAGCGGCCTGTCCATCGCAAAAATAGCG
Organism: Thiogranum sp.; assembly: GCA_030148915.1. Taxonomy (GTDB): domain Bacteria; phylum Pseudomonadota; class Gammaproteobacteria; order DSM-19610; family DSM-19610; genus Thiogranum. Next base: position 6,693 of record JASBSN010000060.1, on the reverse strand, counting down.
ATTGGGCAACTGAATTTCTCCAGAACCTATATCGACCGCCAACTGGTTAGTTGGTGTTGGCTGTCTGACGCTCCATATCCAGTCGAGCATGGCGTTGGCGTCGGTAAAACAATTGTTGTCGCCGCTGTTACAGGAAAGCTGCAAGCGAACGCGCTCCGCTCCGACATCCGGAACGGCCACAACCTGACTGCTGTATATAAGGGTCACCAGTGATATTACCGAACAAACGAATCCTAAAGGTGTTTTCGACATACCTCTCTCCTTGGCAATACTGCGCGCTGCACAGCCGCTCGCCACTTTGGCACCGCACACGCAGTTTTTAGAGACGAAAATGAGGCAACAATCAGGAAGGAATCCCCGGATGTGGTTGCCTCGTTGTTTCACGATCCGGTCAACTAGCAACCACCCGGGTCAATGAAATTAACCGCCTAGTACCAGGGAAGTCAAGGAGCGGCCGAAAGAGGGCGCTGTCGTGAGCTTAAGATTGGCGGCAGGCTAGACTTGGACGCAAAACACGCTGTCGAAGGGTACGTAATCGGCAAAAAAAAGCAGGCGGAAGGACACAGAACGCTATGCTAGGCCGAGACACCGTGAGATTGAGCGGGATACAGTTATAATACGATTTGCGGAGGACCTGGACGCGCTGGCGTCCGTAACGGAGCCTTAGTCCCTTGAGTAGTGGAGTTTGACGAAATGCGGGGCGCACGAAGAGCCCCGTAAATGATTGATATTGGTGGGTCGTGTAGGATTCGAACCTACGACCAATTGGTTAAAAGCCAACTGCTCTACCGACTGAGCTAACGACCCGCAGGAAAGGCCGAGATGATACCGGACCGGGTGAAAATGACAAGTCTGCGGCGGGCTGGCCGGGGACCCGGTCAGCCCGCCTTTGCAGATCGCGTCTCGGGAATCAGACGGCCTCCAGGCGACGCAATGCCTTGGGCAGCAGCCGCATGTCGACCAGCGCGGTAATGAATGCGGCAGCGAAGCTGGCGTCGCTCTCATAGACCATTTTGTAGTATTGCACTTTCATCGTCAGCGCACTGCCGAGCACAATGCCACCGAAGGCAATGAAAGAACCCAGCGCCAGCGTGGAAATACCGGTGACGCCCTGGCCAATGGTACAACCCAGCGCCAGAATGCCCCCGAACCCCATCAACGTGCCCCCCAGCAGATGCTGGACAAAATCCCGGAAAGAGGCGAACCACTCAAAACGGAAGCTGCGCTTGAGCAACGACCACAATAAGGAGCCCAGCACCACGCCCAACACCGCCACCACACCGAAGGTGAGATAGGCTTTATTGAATCCGGCAGCGGAATACTCCACCACCTGCCCCATCGGGTTAATGAAGGTATAAGACTGCGCCGCCAGCGGCCGCGTGTCCGCCGGCTTGTTGTCGCTGGAATCCGAAAGGAAGTCCCAGTTCTGCGCATAGGTCTGCAGGGTATAAGTATCACCGTCGGTATTGATGTGCACATTGCTGGTGACGTACCAGGCCGCCAGCACCGCCAGACCCACTACCAGACCGCCAAGAATGTTATCGAAACTGCGGCGGAAATCAGCCGAGCTAAAGACAATCACCAGCAGCAGCGTACCCAGTACGAGGCCGATGATCAGGCGGGCGTTGAGGGCGTTTTCGCTGCCCGCCAGCAGTGTGCCGAGATCCTGCTGACCTTTCAGACTGATGGCCAACGGACGAATCCAGTCGTAAAACAGTACCGTGAACAGGGTCTGATCGGTGCCGGGGAACGGATTGACCATGAAGTAGGCGATCACCGCAATGACCGCGAACACCAGGATCGATTTGAGGTTACCGCCACCGATACGCACCAGACACTTGTTACCGCAGCCGCTGGCAAGGGTCATACCGATGCCGAAGAGGATGCCACCCAGCAGGTTCTCGGCCCAGATAAACAAGGAGCCGCGGTAGGGGGGGAAGGTGCCGTTGGCGTCGACCATGCCGCCGTACTCCAGCAGCGTGACGCCGAGCATCGCCACGGCAATGGCCAGCAGCCAGGCCCGAAAGCGCCCGGTATCGCCAATATTCACCCAGTCGGACACCGCGCCCATGGTGCAGAAATTGGTTTTATTGACCACGGCGCCGAGCACCAGCGAAATAGCAAAAATAACCCAGAGAAAAAATGACTGGGCGGAAACAAAACTGTCAAAAGTCATCATTGTGTCCTCAGCAAACCGGTGGGTTTGCGCCGTTCAGTAAAACCGCCGCGCAGAGGCTATGCTTGCGCGTAATGCGTCGGGTCGTCGATGCCGGCCTCCCGAAATCCCGCCGCACGCAGGCGGCACGAGTCACAGCGTGCGCAGGCGCGGCCACTGGCATCGGCGGCGTAACAGGAGACCGTCTGTGCATAGTCGACCCCAAGTCGCGTGCCGGTGCGGATGATATCGGCCTTAGTCAGCAGAATTAGAGGTGCGTGGACCTGAAATTCACCCCCTTCCACGCCAGCCCGGGTGGCTAGTTGACATAGACGTTGAAATGCCTGGATGTATTCCGGGCGGCAATCCGGGTAGCCGGAGTAATCTACCGCGTTGACACCGATGAACAGATCCCAGGCCCCGAGCACCTCCGCCCAGCCCAGCGCCAGTGACAGAAAAACTGTATTGCGGGCAGGAACATAAGTGACTGGAATGCCCTCGGTGGAACGCTCCGGAACGGCGATAGCCTGGTCGGTCAGGGCCGAACCGCCAATACTGGTGAGATCCAGCGGTATCACCTTATGCTCGAGGGCCCCCAGCGCCACGGCTACCCGCCGCGCGGCGGCCAGCTCGGCATGATGTCGCTGGCCATAATCCAGGCTGAGGGCATGGCAGGTATAACCCTGATCCCTGGCCACCGCCAGCGTCGTGGCCGAATCCAGCCCGCCGGACAACAGCACGACCGCATGGCGTTCAGCGCCCTGGCGCATCGCCCCAGAGAATTTTATGCAACTGTAACTGGAAGCGTACCGCCAGACGGTCCTGCAGAATCCATTGCGCCAGTAAGGCGGGCTCCTGTTGTCCCCAGGCGGGTGAAAACAGCACCTCGCTACGCTCTGAGAGTCGGTATTGCGCCACCTGCCGGCAGGCCCATTCATAGTCGGTGCGGTCGCAGATCACGAATTTTACCTGATCGCCCGGGCCCAACCGCTCGAGGTTGCGGTACAGATTGCGCTCCACCTCTCCGGAACCCGGTGTTTTCAGATCGAGCACTTTGATCACCCGGGCGTCGACGCCGGTGGTATCCAGCGCACCGCTGGTTTCCAGAGAGACGCTGTAACCGGCCTCGCACAGCAGTCTCAGCAGGTCGAGGCAGGCGGGTTGTGCCAGCGGCTCCCCGCCGGTCACGGTGACATGGCGCACCTGAAATGTTGCCACCTGCTCCAGCAGGTCGGGCAGCGGGATGTTTTCGCCGCCGCGAAACGCATATTCGGTATCGCAATACCGACAACGCAGCGGACATCCCGTGAGGCGCACAAACACTGTGGGCAAGCCCACACTGGTGGACTCGCCCTGCAGGGAGAGGAAAATTTCGCTGATGCGCAGGCGTTGCGCCACTGGCGCCGGCGAAGACTTCGGCAGGGTTTTCACGCCATCAGTTTATCACCGCCGCCCCTCGCCAGTCAGCCTGGCGGCAGGCGCTGCAAACCTGTGGTTTTTTTTAGTGCCCTTCCTGGTTCAGCCGATCGAGCCGTTCCTGCGCCAGCCGGGCGCTGGTGCTGCCAGGGTAATTCTTCACCACTTGGCTGAGCAGACTGCGGGCCGTGCCCCAATCCTTGAGTTCGTAGTGAATATAGCCCAGTTTCAGCCGCGCATCGGCGATTTTGGGACTGTTGGGGTAATCGTTCAGCACTTTGCCGAACTCGGTGAGCGCCAACGGAAACTGCCGCGTCACGTAGTAGACCTCCCCCAGCCAGTACTGCGCGTTGTCGGCATAGCTGCTGCCGGCATACTTTTGCAGAAATGCCTGAAAAGCGGCAGCGGCCTCGTCATAACGCCCTTCCTTGAGCAGCTCCAGCGCCTGGTCGTAGGCCTTGCGCTGCTCGGCCGGATCGAGCGCCGGAGCCGGCGCAGGCGCCCGCTCCGGCGTATCTGCGGCCGCCGCGGCCGAGAACCCGGCGCCACCCGTCGAACCTTGGACGCCGCCGGCTTCCAGACGGTTCAGGCGTCGGTCAATATCCAGATAGAGATCACGCTGGCGCTTTTGCAGATTTTCCAGGGTGTGATTCTGCACCTCGATATTGCCGCGCAACTGTTGCACTTGCCGCTGCAGATCGGTGACCTGATTGAGCATATCCATCAGGCCACGGTTGTCCAGTTTGCGCTCCAGCTGCACAATGCGCGCCTCCAGCTCCGACTTGCTGGCCGCCGGTGCGTTCGCGCCGACCGCCAACAAGATCAGCAGCAGCGCACTGCGACTAGTGACCGACATAGACCAGTTCCACCCGCCGGTTCATGCTCCAGGCCGATTCATCGTGGCCTTCCACGGCGGGCTTTTCCTCGCCGTAACTGACTACCGTGATCTGGTTGGGTGCAACGCCCTGAAATTCGAGCATGCGACGTATAGCCTGCGCCCGGCGGTCGCCCAGTCCGATGTTGTACTCGCGCGAACCGCGCTCATCGGTATGCCCTTCGACGTTGACCTTGACGGTTGGATTGGCCGCCAGAAAGGCCGCATGGGCCTCCACCAACGGACGGTCCTGTTCGGCCACTTCGCTGCTGTCAAAGGCGAAATAAATCACCCGCTGCGCTAACGGGCTGTTGGGATCGCTGAGCGATTCGATGGTCAAATCGCCATACCCGTCGACACCCGAGGTGGTGGCGTCGGCGGCGCCGGCATCCATACCGCTGTCCACACGGTCCTCGACCGCCACCCCATCCTTGCTGCCACCGGTTGAGCTGCAGCCCGCCAGCCAGACCACGGCCAGAACCATCATTAATCTCTGCACCACTTTCATATTGTTCGCTCCTTCATGGTTAAATCACATTACCGAACATCGGTTAACCTGCCGCCGGCACTAGTCGTGTTTTTCGAACGGCGACCAGACCGGCTCTCGGACATTGCCCTGCTGCAGACTGAAACGCTGTCGAAAGCGGCCGTCGCTCGAAACCGCCGCCAACACACCGCGGCGGTTGGCTTCGGTTGCATAAATGATCATGCTGCCATTGGGCGCAAAGCTCGGCGATTCGTCCAGACTGCCATCGCTGAGAACCCGCAGCAAGCCGCTTTGCAGATCCTGGGTGGCAATGCGGTATTTACCGTTCTCGCCGTGCACCATGGCGAGCGTTTTGCCGTCGGGGGAAAAATCGGCGCTGGCATTATAGCTGCCTTCGAAGGTAATGCGCTCGGCCCGTCCGCCCTGGGCCGGCATGCGGTAGAGCTGCGGGCTGCCCCCCCGGTCTGAGGTGAAGACAATGCTCCGCCCGTCCGGTGACCAGACCGGCTCGGTATCGATGGCCGGTCCGTTGGTCAGGCGCTTCAGCGAACGATCGTCAAGACGCATGCTGTAGATTTCCGGGTTACCGTCGCGCGACAGCGTGACCGCCAGACTGCGCCCGTCCGGCGACCAGGACGGCGCGCCGTTGATACCGGCGAACGCCGAGAGCTCTTCGCGCTTGCCACTGGCGATATCCTGCATGAACACCCCGGCGCGGCGTTTTTCGAACGACACATAAGCCAGTTTGGCGCCATCGGGCGACCAGGCCGGCGACATCAGCGGCTGTACCGAACTGAGCAGCGTCCTGGGGTTATAACCGTCGCTGTCGGCCAGTTGCAGTTGGTAGGTTTTCTTGCCTTTGACATTCTCTGAAATCACGTAGGCAATACGCGTGGCGAAGGCGCCCGGCTCACCGGTCAGCGCTTCATAAATGATATCGCTGATACGATGGGCGATATAGCGCAGACCGGCGGCCGGAGCCGGGAGGCTGTAGCCGGTGATCTGACGTCCGCGGTAGACGTCGAACAGCCGGAACTGAACGCGGTACTGACCGCTGCCAAACGGCTCGACTTTGCCGATCACCAGGTTCTCGACCCCCAGGGTGCGCCAGTCCTGAAAGCGCACCTGGCTGATTTCAACCGGACGACCGATCAGGTTCTGCACCGGCACGGGCGCAAAGCGACCGCTGCGCGCCAGATCGGCGGCAATAATGGCCGAGACGTCCTCCGGCGGCGCGTAGCTGCCGGCGCCAGCACCGAAGGGCACGACCGCCACCGGCACCGCACCGTCCAGGCCCTGGGTAATCTCGATGGTCAAGGCGGCGCGCGCCTGCCAGGGCAGGCAGACGAACAGATAAAACAGGCTGAATGCGATTTTCTTCATGAGTTTCCAGGTTTAAATTCAAATCTGAGTGAACGAAATTGTTGCATAACTTCCGGGTCCGAAGGCACCGGCAAGGGCGAGGCTTTGAACACCGCCGCTTCCACGGAACGATCAAATGCGGCGTTGCCGCTGCTGCGCACGATCTGTGCGTCAATGACTTCGCCGCTGGGAATCAGCCGTACTTCGACCGTGCACGACAACTCGCTGCCGGAACTCGGCGGCCGGATCCAGCTGCGCTGCACCTTCTCCTGAATATACAGCACATATTCGCCAATGATACGCTGCATCGCGCTCTGGCGCTGCGTCGCCAGGCGCTCCTGTTCGGCCGCCAGGCGCGATTGCATTTCTGCTTCGGCGGCCTTGCGCGCCTCGGCCTCA
>JASBSN010000059.1 GCA_030148915.1 Thiogranum sp. | reverse complement strand
CTCGATCACGCGATCACCATGAAGCGCCGGTTGACCAGCAACCTGATGCCGCCCCTGCTGCAGGATCTGGGGCTGTTTGAAGCCCTGATGAGCCTGGCGGAAGATCTGCGCGCCGACGGTAACATACAGGTGTCGTTGGTGCTGCCGGAACGCCAACCGTATCTCGACGACGACGCCGCGCTGGCGCTCTTTCGTGTCACCCAGGAGGCGATCACCAACGTGCGCAAATACGCCGGTGCGAAGAAGTTGGAAATCGTCATCACGCTGCATGACCAGCGCTTAGTCCTCGAGATTCAGGATGATGGAACGGGTTTTGACCCGCAGAAAACCGCCGAGAACAGCTTCGGAATTATCGGTATGCGCCACCGCACTCAGGTGATGGGCGGACAGTTCGAGCTACACAGCACACCCGGCGAAGGGACGGTGATTGTTGTCAGTCTGCCTTTACGGGAAGCGGCGACGACTCCCGATACCCCGGACTAACTGTCGATCAGGCCGTTTCGTACCGCATAAGTGGCGAGCTCTGCATTGCTGGCCACGCCAATTTTTTCCAGCAGCCGGCTGCGGTAGGTACTGATGGTTTTGACGCTCAGATCCAGCGTGCGAGCAATATGGGTCACGCTGTCGCCATGCGCCAGCCGTGTGAATACCTGCAATTCCCGCTCCGAGAGCAGGTGATGAGGTTGTCTGCCGCCGCCACCGGCCACTTCGTCGGCGAGAAGATGCGCGGCTTTCGTCGACAGATAGCGCTTGCCCTTAGCCACGGTGCGGATCGCTTTAACCAGGTGCTTGCCGTCGCAGTCCTTGCACAAATATCCGTGTGCGCCGTGACGGATCAATGTCGATGCATAGCGGTCTTCAGGGTAGCTGCTGAGCATCAGCACGCGCAAGTCCGCATACTGTTGGCGGACTAACTGAAGTACATCGATACCGCTTTTCCCTGGCAGAGAGATATCCAGCAGCAAGACATCACAGCGGATATCCTTGAGGGTCTCCAGCGCGTCCTCGCCGCTGGCGGCCTCAAACACCACCTCGATGGCGCCGTCGCCATGGCTTTCGAGCATCTCCCGGAAGCCGGCCCTGACAATACTGTGGTCATCAACTATGCCGATACGTGTCATCCCTGCTTTCCTCTGGCGGATACGAACCGCATAGCCTGCCGCCGCGCAATAACCTTGCCTCTCTGAGGCAACGGTATGCCACTCACTTAGTACGTTTCCCGCAACAGCCCCAAGAGGGCCGGAACAATGGTGAAAACAAATAAGACTTTTGCAGCCATTTCATGATGGTGCACCACCCCACCGAAGCCCACTACCATGGCGCTCAGTGCTATCAGGAACAACGCCATGACGTACCTCGGCATAAAGCCGCTGTCTTGGCGCTGGCTGACGGTTTCGGGTGTTGAAGCTCTCATGACGTCTCTCCAGATGATCGGGGCAAAGCCGTCCGGCCCCAGCCCATTTGGGCTGTTACGCCGGCACTAGCCTTCACTCTGTACATTAAAAAACCGGTCGCTCCCGGGTATTAATGGTTAACCTCATCTTTGATCTTGTCACCCGCGTCCTCAATTTTATCTCCCGTCTTATCGACGGCATGGTCAACGTTTTCGCCTGCCTTTTCCACCGGGCCGTCGTTACTGTCGCAACCACCGATGAAAACCAGGGTCGCTAACCCTGCCGCTATAATCAGATTATTGAATGTCATCACTTTTCTCCCATTAGTGTTAGAGGACTTACGGGATGAGAATGTACTCACCTGAGGCCTCAGTGCCTGTCGGACCCACCGGATAACCTTGTAGGAATTGTCCTGCACCGACAGCTGCCTATTGTAGGTCAGAAACATCCTACATAACAGTCAGCGCCGACTGATCCTTGTGCCGCTGCCTCCCTCCTACACTCGGTTTGTGCCAGGAGACCGCCATCTGTTGCAGTCGGCCGCCGGGTTGACAGATTTCTGAAACCTATACGGGGAGTACAGTTATGAATGTGAGCTCTATGACAGACAGACAGCGCCATGCGCTACGCTGTCGCAGCGCGAGCCACCTGCACCTGCTGAGCAGTCACACACAGCACGCACGCAGCGCTGAGGCCAACGAAATTCTCATCAGCGAAGGTGCCATGCCCTCGCGGGTGCTGGTCATCGACAACGGCTGGGCGATTCGTTATAAAACGCTCGCCGACGGTCGCCGGCAGATCCTGGATTTCCTCTTGCCGGGGGATATGGTCGGCATGTTCGCCATACTCTTCGATCAGACTGAATACGGCGTACAGGCGCTGACGCCCTTGACGGTGCGCAGCATCGATGCAAAACATGTCATTGCCGAGCTCAGCCGCTCGCAGCAGTTTGCGGTCACGCTTAGCTGGCTTGCGGGCAGCGTCGAACAGCGCATGGACGAGCAACTGATGCGGATCGGACGGCGCAGCGCAGAGGAGCGCATGGCGCACCTGTTTGTAGAGCTGCACCGGCGCCTCAAGCGCAGCGGGCTCCAGGACACCGCCGCGCGCCGGCTGCCGATCACGCAGAAAACCATCGCCGACCACCTGGGCATGAGCCAAGTGCACGCCAACCGGACTTTCCGCTCGCTGGTCCGACAAGGAACGGTGGCGCTCAGCGAGGGCGAAATTTTATTACTCGACCCCTGTGAGTTGGCACGACTGGCAGGTTTCGAGGAAGCGTACTTGTCCCACACGCCGGCGCGTATCAAGGAACCCAACTACTCCTACGCCTAACGCGACATTCAACAGCAATCACATTTTGCAACGAAGGAACGATTAGATGAAAACAGACAGAGAAGAAATCCGCCGCGGTTTCGAGAAGGCCTACAACGAAGCCGGCGATGTCAGCGTCGAGACCGATGTCGATGACCAGCAGCGGGCCAGGCGTCAACGCGAACTGGATAACTGGGACGTCGAGACCGGACGCGGTATCGCCGCCAGCGAGGGCATTGAGCTGGACGATGAACACCTGGCGGTGGTCGAATACCTGCGTAGTTACTATCTGGACAACGGGCCGGTAGAGCATGGCCGCGAGTTGGGCGATCTGCTGGAAACCCGCTTTGCCGACGCCGGGGGGCGCAAATACCTGCGGCGGCTGTTTCCCGAAGGACCTGTGAGTCAGGGTATGAAAATTGCCGGCCTGCCGGTTCCGGACAACACAGAAGATGCGGGGTTCGGCACCGCGCGCTGAGTGAGCCCCGCCGGCGGCCGTTATCATATGTGAATGCCGCCGGCAAAGCACAGTGGCAGCCTGTTCAGTGCGTGGCATAGTACGCGTGCCGTAAACTGGAGAAATCCCGGATGTCTGAACTGGAAACCCGCTCGGGGTGCCGCCCGTGAACTGCAGCGGCTGGAACCCTTTCCGTGAAATGGAAGAATTGCTCGACCGTTACAACCGATCGACCGGACGCGCCGCGCCCGACCTGGGCGAAGACCTCTCCACATCCGACTGGCTGCCTTATGCCGATATCGAAGAAACCGCGGCGACCTACCGTATCCGTGCCGAACTTCCCGGCGTGCGCAAACAGGATATTGTGGTCAGTTTCCACGGCGGTGCGCTCGGTATCAGCGGCGAAAAACACGCGGAGCTGAAAAGCGAGGAAGGTCATCGCAGACACCTGAGTGAATGCCTGTTCGGCAATTTTCACCGCACATTCAACCTGCCGCAGCAGGTGGAGATCGCCGCCGCCACAGCCGCTTACACCGACGGCGTGTTAACCATAGAAATCCCCAAAGCCAAACAGAGCGCAGATTATGAACACCGTCTCACCATCAATTGAGCCCGGCGACCCCAACCGCCCGAACGAACCGCCGATAAAGCCGCCGGGGCCCGAGAAACCCCCGGTCGAACCGCCCGGCCCCGGCGACCCGCCGGTGATTCCCCCGCGTCCCGGAAACCCGCCGGTTGAACCCCCCGGACCTTCTCAGCCGCCGGTAGAACCTCCAGGCCGCGAAAACCCGCCCGGAACCCCACCGGTGCCCGACAATCCCCCCGTGCTCTGACGGGAAAGGAGCCGTTCCGTGTATACTCCCCTGCTCGAACCGATTGTCGCGCTGACCGCTGGCATCCTGATACTGGTTATGCCTCGGCTGCTCAACTATATTGTCGCCATCTATCTGATCATTGTCGGTATCCTCGGCCTGATACGATAATTCACGCCCCGTGCGGGCCGGGTACAGCCCATGCAGCGTATAGTCAGACTCATCTGGGACCGACTGCAGACCACTATTTGGTTTATCCCTACCCTGCTCGCGCTTGGCGGGGTGCTCGCGGCCCTGAAGCTGATCGACGTCGATCTGAAAATCGATCCCGACGGCAAGTCGTGGATGACCTTCTTCCAGATTGGTACTGCCGGGGTGCGGCAGGTGCTCGCCGTCACCACCGGCGCCATGATGACCATTACCGGGGTCGTCTTTTCCATATCGGTGGTCACGCTGACGCTTGCGGCCAACCAATTTGGCGCAAAAATACTCCGCAACTACCTGAGTGACTGGCGCAACAAGCTGGTGTTGGGGTTGTTTGTCGGCAGTTTTCTTTACGGGCTGATTGTACTGGCATCCATCGACTCTGATGCCAGCGCACGCATTCCGGCGCTTGCCTTCATGGTCAGTCTGCTGTTGACGGTGGTAGCGATCGCCGCGCTGATCTATTTCATCCATAACATCTCGACCTCGATACAGGCCGACGTCCTGATCGCCGAAATCGGCAAAAGCCTCAGCGACACTGTTGCCCGCACGGTGCCCTCTCGCGATTCGGCACTGGATCCCGCGTTGCTCAGAAACAAATGGGAAATCGCGGTGCACGGAGATCTCGGCACCCCGGTGTATGCCGATCACAGCGGCTATGTGGAATACATCGATTACGATGCCCTGCTGAATCTGTCGCACCCCGGCCAGTACACTCTGGAAATTACAATCCGCGCGGGAAATTTCGTCGTCAAAGGCAATCCTGTGGCGACGCTCTACAGCCGGGAGCGCACTGGCATCCCGGCTGCGGAGCACATCAACCGGCAGATTGCCATTGGCCCGCAACGCACCAACGTTCAGGATCTGGAATACGGCATCACTCAATTGTTGCAGATCGCCCAGCGGGCCCTCTCGCCCGGCATCAATGATTCGCTGACCGGAATCGCCTGCATCGATTGGTTGAGCGCCGCGCTGGCCGCAATGGCGGTGCGCCACTTTGAACCCGAGTACCGTACCGACGCCGAGGGCGTGGTGCGCATGAAAATCCATGCGTTCGATTTCGAGGGCGCGGTTAACGCCGTATTCCACCCGCTCAGACAGAACACGCGGGATAATGAAATGGTGGCCATCCGTCTGCTGGACGCGATTGCCGCCGTCATGCAGGTGTGCGGTAAAGAATCCTACCTGCGGGTGCTGCGCCGGCACGCCGATCTGATCAATCGGAGCGCGGAGAGCCATTTCCAGACACAGGAAGATATCGACGCCACAGGGTGTCGATATGCCGCCTGCGTAGCGGTTTTCGAGGCCCGACTGGAAGCACTTCGCTCACCGCCCACGGAGGCGCAGCAGGGCGCCTCCGGCGGATCAAATGTTAACCTGCAAGATTTTGTACCGCGTTAAAATTTCGTAATAATAAGGCGCGAGACTATAGCGAATGCCACATCCTCAACAACCCGCCACGATTCTCCGGCAGGAGCACAATTACTGGCGCCGCGCGCACGCCGATCGTCTCAGTTTCCTCATCGACGGTGAGGCCTATTTTCGGGCCTTTCACGAAGCCGTGAGGCTGGCGCGGCATTCGATATTTATCGTCGGCTGGGATATCGACACGCGCTTGCTGCTGATACGCGATCGACTGCCGGAGGGCGTTCCGGGCAAACTCGGCGAACTGCTGCACCTGGCCTTGCAGCGCAACCGCAAGCTGCATGTCCATGTGCTGGTCTGGGATTGGGCGGTGCTGTACGCCGGAGAACGTCAGTGGATGCCGTTGTACAACCTTGAATGGCGCAAACACCGGCGCCTGCATTTTCACCTCGACGATCATTGCCCCTTCGGCGCCTCACAGCATCAGAAATTCGTGGTCATCGACGACCAGGTGGCTTTCATCGGCGGATTCGATCTTTCCAAGGACCGCTGGGATACCGCAGAACATCTCCCCGGCGACCCACGGCGCATCAATACCGACGGTAAACCCTACCGGCCATTCCACGACCTGCAGGCGGCGCTCTCCGGAGAGGCGGCCTGCGCCTTGGGTGAGCTGGCCCGCGAGCGCTGGCAACGAGTCACCGGAAAGCACATAGAACCGTCAGCTCAGGGCGACGAATTACCCTGGCCGGAGAGCGCGCCGGTCGATATCACCGACATCGAAGTAGGCTTTTCGCGAACCATTCCGCAGCTCGACAAACACCCTTCGGTGCGCGAAATTGAAGCCCTTCTGATTGACGCCATCGCCAGTGCCCAAGAGATTGTGTACATAGAAAACGAGTACCTCACCTCCAAGAGCATCGGCGATGCCCTGCAGCAGAGTATGGAAAAGCCCGACGGCCCGGAGATCATCCTGGTGCTGCCGAAAAAAACCGGTAACTGGTTGGAACAGAACACCATGGACGTGTTGCGCTGGCGCTTATTGCAACGCCTGCGCGAAGCCGACCACCACCGGCGCCTGTACGTGTGTTTCCCTGAACACCGCGGCCTCGGCGAGGAACATATTTCCCTGCACTCCAAACTGCTGATTGTCGACGACCGTTTTCTCACCCTGGGATCGGCGAACCTCAGTAACCGCTCGATGGGTTTCGACACCGAGTGTAATCTGGCCTTCGAGGCCGATGACGACAGATCACGCCAGGTGATCACCAACTTACGCAACCAACTGCTGGGAGAACACCTGGGCACTTCTCCCGAGCGCATCGCCACTCGACTGGCCGGCGCTACCTCGCTGATCGCGCTGATCGAAGAGTTTCACGGACAGCAGCGCGCCTTGGAACCGCTCGATGGCAGTGTACCGGATCTCATCGAGAGCCTATTGCCCGATCAACGGATCATCGATCCCGAACGCCCAGTAGAGGCCGAAGAAATGGCAGATATGATGTTACCCCCCGAAGAACGCAAATCCACCCTCAGACAGCTGGCACCGGCATTAATCACGCTGGCAATTCTCGCCGGCCTCGCCGCGGCCTGGCGCTGGACGCCGCTCAACCAATGGCTGGATACGGAAAGCCTGCAGCAGTTGATGGAACAGGTGAATCAGTATCCCTTTGCGCTGGTGGCGGTTCCGGGGGCCTATGTGCTCGCCGGTCTGCTGTCGATCCCCTTGACGCTGTTGGTAATTGTCACGGTGATAGTCTTCGGGGCCTGGCAGGGATTTCTGTTTGCCCTCGGCGGGGCCCTGCTCAGCGCGGTGTGCAATTTCGCCCTCGGGCGCTGGCTGGCCGGCGACCTCGTACGGCGTGTAGCCGGCAAACGCCTCAACCGCCTCAGCGAGAAACTGGGCAAGCGCGGCATTTTGACCATCGTCACACTGCGTCTGGTGCCGATCGCCCCTTACGCCATTGTCAATCTGGTCGCCGGCGCCTCTCGGGTCGGGCTTAAAGACTTCATCCTCGGTACTATCATCGGGCTGACCCCGGGCCTGCTGGCGATCTCCATCTTTTCCGATCAGGTTATGGCCACCATCCGCAAACCCGAGCCGGGCGCCGTAGCTATTCTGGTCGCCGTCGCCGCGGCCCTGGCGTTCTCGGGCTGGCTGCTGAGCCGTTGGGCCAAGCGTCGCGACGACAAATCTCCGGACAACGATTCCGCGCCGCCGAAACAGGCCTAAGCGTGAGCGAAGACGACCCGTCCCGTTCCGAACAAACGCGCCTGGAAAGAAAATTCGAACGGGCGCTCTCACCGTTCCAGGAATTCGTCAACGACCAGACGACCAGCAGCAAACTGCTGATCATCTGTACCGTCGCGGCACTGTTCCTCGCCAACTCACCCTATGCCGACGCCTACCGGGAGCTGTTCGAAACGCCCGTCGGCCTGGTGTACGGCGATCACACCTTCGGACTGACGTTGCGCGACTGGATCAACGACGGCCTGATGACCCTGTTTTTCTTTCTCCTCGGCCTGGAAATCAAACGCGAAATGCTGGTCGGCGAACTGCAAGACATGCGCCGCTCGCTACCGGTCATTTTTGCCGCTCTCGGCGGTATGTTGATACCTGCGCTGATCTTCGTCGCCTTCAATCACAACACCGAGTTCTTGCACGGCTGGGGCATCCCGATGGCAACCGACACCGCCTTTGCGGTGGGTATCCTCGCCATGCTGGGCGGACGCATCCCCGCTGCGACCATCACCTTCCTCACCGCACTGGCCATCATCGACGACATCGGGGCGATACTTGTCATCGCGGCGTTTTATTCGCAATCGATCAGCTTTCCACACCTGATTGCTGCGGCCGTTGTTATCGGCGCTCTGGTCCAGTGCAATATTCTGGGAATTCGTTCACCCACTGTCTATCTAGCAGGAGGCATACTGGTCTGGGCGGCCATCATGGGCTCGGGAATACACCCCACGGTTGCAGGTATTCTTGTCGCCGCCACCATTCCGGCCAGACCAAAGCGCAAACCCCGCTGGTTTCTGCGGCGTACCGAGCAGCTTGTCAGTCGCTTCCGGGAGCTCGAGCAGCGCAAGACGGGGGGTCAGCCCATGCTGGGAGAGGCGGAACAGCACGCTGTCATTGAAAGCGTGCAGGATGCCGCCGCCAAGACCGCCACTCCCCTGCGTACCTGGGAGCACGTCCTCGATCGCCCGGTTTCCCTGTTCGTAATGCCGGTATTCGCGCTCGCCAACGCCGGTATACCTATAGACACTCAAGCCTTCGAAGCCCTGCTGAGCAGCCCCCTGACCCACGGTGTGATCGCCGGACTGGTGCTGGGCAAAGCACTCGGCATCCCGCTGTTCGCCTGGCTGGCTCTGCGCTTGAACCTGGGACGGCTGCCCGAGGGCATTAACCTGAACCACATTATCGGCATCGGCCTGCTCGGCGGCATGGGGTTCACCATGTCGATTTTTATCGCCGGCTTGGGTTTCCCGGGTATGCCAGAGGCCATGCTGGCAGCCAAAACCGGTATTCTCGTGGCCTCGTTGCTGGCGGGTATCGGCGGTTATCTGTGGCTGCGGCTGCGCGGCTGACCGTGTCTGTCATCCGTCTGTGCAGCTATAACATTCACGGCGCTATCGGTACCGACGGGCGTTTCGATGCCGCGCGTATCGCCGCGGTAATAGAGGAGACCGGCAGCGACATCGTCGCCCTGCAGGAAGTCGAACACCATGACGTCGGAGGGGAAGACCTCCCTGACTATCTGGCCCGCTGCGGCGGCTATCATCTGTCTCTGGGGCCAACCCAAGTACGTTTCGATCGACCGTACGGCAATGCCCTGCTGAGCCGCCTGCCGGTGGGTTCGCTGCGACGTCTGGACATCAGTATTCCCGGGCGCGAACCGCGCGGTGCGCTCGACGTCGAGTTCCAGCTCGATGCCGGCCGTTTGCGCATCATCAATACCCACCTTGGATTGCTGCCCGGCGAAAGGCGCCAACAGGTACAACAGTTACTAGCGCACCTCGAAGCGACCGAGCCGGCCGATCTGACGCTGGTAACCGGCGATATCAACGAGTGGTTTCTATGGGGCCGGCCGATCCGCTGGTTGAATCGCCATTTCGAGCGCGCCACCGCGGTGCGCACCTTCCCCGCCGGCTGGCCGCTACTGGCGCTCGACCGCATCTGGGTCAAGCCCAGACAACAGCTGCTCTCGGTGCAGGCCCACAGGTCCGTAGCATCCCGGGTTGCCTCGGATCATTTGCCGGTGTGCGCGCGCGTTTCACTACCGTGACCCCACCAATGCCACATCAAATGTAAATGCCCCCGATCAGCTTCTGCGTGAAGCTACTCAGCCTGCCAAGCGGCCGACAGACCACAGAACATCAAGGAGTTGTTATGAAATTCGAACTGGATCCTCTGGCGTACGATATGAACGCGCTCGAACCTCACATCAGTGCACGCACCATGGAGTTTCACTATACGAAACACCATCAGACCTATATGGATAAACTGAAAGGATTAATAAAGGATGATCCTCTGGCGGAAAAAAGCCTGGAAGAGATTATTCTGCAAAGCGAGGGGGGTATTTTCAACAACGCCGCGCAAGTCTGGAATCACACTTTCTTCTGGAACAGCATGCAACCGCAGGGGGGCGGCGAGCCGGATGGCGAACTGGCCGGACAGATCGACTCCGAGTTCGGCTCGGTGAAGGACTTCAAGGAGAAATTTCTCAATACGGCAACAGGCGCCTTCGGTTCCGGCTGGACCTGGCTGGTGCGTACACCGGAAAAACGCCTGCAGATCCTCGCCACGGCTAACGCCGAGAACCCGCTACGCCAGGGCCACACGCCGCTGCTGACCCTCGATGTGTGGGAACACGCCTACTATCTGGATTATCAGAACAGGCGGCCGGAGTTTATCCAGGCGTTTCTGGACCACCTGATCAACTGGCGTTTTGCAGCGCAGAACCTGCAGCGGGCCGCCTGACAGCGGGCCTGTGGCGCTGGGCTGGACAGCTCTATATCATTTGATGCAACCGCCTCTGTTTATTGGAGTTATTGTTTAACGAGCCTGATTAATTCCGTTTGCGTCATTCTCGCGTATGCCAGACAAAAGCGCTGGCGCGTTGAACGCCCGCAGGGCGGCCCGAAGGGTGAGCGAAGCGAGTCATCCAAGGGATTCAATAAGCTGGATACCGGCCTGCGCCGGTATGACGGAGGAGTAGCAGGAATGACAAGCAGTAGCAGGAATGACAAGGAGTAGCAGAAAGGACGCTAGTGGAGTTGGTCAGGGCTTCCTTAGATCGTACCGTACAACTATCTCTTTAACGGAGGAGTTCTCATGTTCAGTTGGGCATTAACGTTTTTAGTGGTGGCCATCATCGCCGGCCTATTCGGCTTGTCGGGTGTGGCCGGTGTGGCTACCCAGATCGCCTGGGCGCTGTTTGTTGTCGGCTTGATACTCGCGGTCATTTTCTTCGTAGCCGGACGCAGACCGCCAGTCTAGGCAGACGCGAACACGACATCGCCACCCGACACGGGGGTGGCGACAGGGATACCCGCGGCCATCACCGTTTCAGTTTAATGGCGGGATGGCCGCGCCTTGTTTCCGCTCGACGCTCGGCAACACTAGCCCCCTTTGGGGCCGAACAGCAGCCAGAGGATAAAGCCCAGCACCGGCAGGAGAATGATCAGCACGATCCATAGCACTTTGATACCTGTCTCAGCCGAACTCTGACCCACCTTGACCATCGCCCACACATCCAGCACGAGAATAATCAGGCCGAACAGGCCGCCGACTTCAATACCCATGGTACGTCCTCTCTAATAAAGCCGAGCGTCTGCCGGCCACTTGCATACTCTACACCTTCAACCGGTTCGCGTGCAGGGGTCAGGCGATTTCCAGTGTGGCTTCGCGTATGTGGCGTATCTGGTCGCGCAACCGCGCGGCGTCTTCGAACTCCAGATTTTGTGCATGCCGGTACATGTCTTTTTCCAGTTGTTTGATTTTTTTCGCCAGCGTCTGCGGTGGCAATGCAGCATACTCGGCTACCTCGTCAGCCACCCTGGCGTATCGCCTGGCACCAGGTACCGCCCCGGCATAAGCGCCTTCCATGATGTCAGCCACCGCCTTGCGCACGGTGGTCGGGGTAATGCCGTATCGCCGGTTGTGCGCCGTCTGTTTTGTACGGCGACGCTCGGTCTCGGCGATTGCCCGCTGCATGGAACCGGTGATGGTATTGGCATAGAGAATGGCCTTGCCGTTGATATTGCGCGCCGCCCGCCCGATAGTCTGGATCAACGAGCGTTCCGAGCGCAAAAACCCTTCTTTGTCCGCATCGAGAATCGCCACCAGTGAAACTTCCGGCATATCCAAGCCTTCGCGCAACAGGTTGATGCCGACCAGGACATCAAATTCGCCGAGGCGAAGATCACGGATAATCTCAACGCGTTCCACGGTTTCTATGTCCGAATGCAGGTAGCGCACACGCACGCCGTGCTCGGCCAGGTACTCGGTAAGATCTTCGGCCATGCGCTTGGTCAAGGTGGTGACCAATACGCGTTCGCCGGCGCTGCTGCGCTTACCGATCTCGGAAAGCAGATCGTCGACCTGCGTGGCGACGGGTCTCACCTCGATCTCGGGGTCGACCAGTCCGGTGGGTCTCACCACCTGTTCGACCACATGCCCGGCGTGTTCCTGTTCGTAGGGTCCGGGGGTGGCGGAGACAAAAATCGACTGTGCCGCCAGCCGCTCGTACTCTTCGAATTTCAACGGCCGGTTGTCCAACGCCGAGGGCAGACGGAAGCCGTATTCAACCAGCGTTTCCTTGCGCGAACGATCACCGCGGTACATCCCCCCCAACTGCGGGATAGTAACGTGGGACTCGTCGATCACCACCAGCGCATCCGGGGGCAGGTAGTCCAGCAGCGTCGGCGGCGGCTCGCCGGCCTGGCGCCCGGAGAGGTAGCGCGAATAGTTCTCGATACCCGAGCAGTAGCCCAGCTCGAGCATCATTTCGAGGTCGAAGCGGGTGCGTTGTTCCAGGCGCTGCGCTTCCACCAGTTTGTTGAGCTCACGCAGTTGGCGCAGACGTTCTTCCAACTCCACTTTGATCAGTTCAACGGAATCCAGCAGCGTCTGGCGCGGCGTGACATAGTGGCTCTTGGGATAGATGGTCAGACGCGGTACACGGCGCAGCACCTCGCCGGTGAGTGGGTCGAAATAGGCGAGGCTCTCGATTTCATCGTCGAACAGTTCAACACGCACCGCTTCGCGGTCGGACTCGGCCGGGTGAATATCGATGACATCGCCGCGTACCCGGTAGGTGGCCCGCGCCAGCTCGACGTCGTTGCGCGTGTACTGAAGCTCGGCCAGACGCCGCAAAATGGCGCGCTGGTCAATACGCTCACCCCGCACCAGGTGCAGCACCATGCGCAGATACTGACGCGGGTCACCCAACCCGTAGATGGCCGAAACCGTCGCCACCAGCACCGTGTCGCGCCGCTCCAACAACGCCTTGGTCGCCGACAGACGCATCTGTTCGATATGTTCGTTGATCGAGGCGTCTTTCTCAATGAATGTATCCGAGGACGGCACATAGGCCTCGGGCTGATAATAGTCGTAATAGGAAACAAAATACTCCACGGCGTTGTGCGGAAAGAACGCTTTCATTTCGCCATAGAGCTGCGCTGCCAGCGTTTTGTTGGGCGCCAGCACCAGGGTCGGTCGCTGCATCTGCTGCATCACATTGGCGATGGTGAAGGTCTTGCCGGAACCGGTCACGCCCAGCAGCGTCTGGTGGACCAGACCGTCGCGCAGGCCGGCGACCAGACCCTTGATCGCCTCGGGCTGGTCGCCGGCCGGGCGCAGGTCACAAACGAGTTCAAATTCTTTGCTCACGGGGATTAAGTAATCTGCTCTATTTCAGTATCATGACCGGCTGGCACCCATTGAGCGCAAGCCAAGGAAACTCTGAGTGAACGACATCACCCTGTCGCAGCGGGTACAACGCATAAAACCTTCGCCGACCCTGGCCGTCACCGCGCGAGCCGCGCAATTGCGCGCCGCCGGACGGGACATCATCAGCCTGGGCGCCGGCGAGCCGGACTTCGACACCCCGGAGCCCATTCGCCAGGCGGCCATCCGGGCCATCAACGCGGGCGCCACACGCTACACGGCGGTGGACGGTACCGCGCAACTCAAGACGGCCATTATAAACAAGTTCCAGCACGATAACGGCCTGACCTACACGCCCGAGCAGATTCTCGTCTCGTGCGGCGGCAAACAGAGTTTTTACAATCTGGCGCAGGCGCTGCTGAACCCGGGCGACGAAGTGATTATTCCCGCGCCTTACTGGGTTTCTTATCCGGATATGGTACGCCTGGCCGACGGCGAACCGGTGATTGTCAAAGCGGGGCTCGAGCAGCGCTTCAAGATCAGCCCGGAGCAACTGCAAGCCGCGATCACCGCCAAAACCCGGCTTTTCGTGCTGAATAGCCCCTCCAACCCGACCGGTGTCGCCTATACTCGCAACGAATTGCAGGCACTGGCCGAAGTCCTGCTCGCCAATCCCCAGGTGCTGATCACCAGCGACGATATGTATGAGCACATCCTCTGGGCGGCGGAACCGTTCAGCAACATCGTCAATGTCTGCGAGGGGCTGTATCCGCGCACCGTGGTGCTTAACGGTGTCTCCAAAGCCTACGCCATGACCGGTTGGCGTATCGGCTACGCCGGCGGCCCGGCGGCGTTGATCAAAGCGATGAAGAAAATCCAGTCGCAGAGTACCTCCAATCCGGCGTCGATCTCTCAGGCCGCTGCCTGCGAAGCGCTCGAGGGCGACCAGTCGTACATCGCCCCGATGCGCGACGCGTTCCGGCAGCGCCACGATTATCTGATCGAAGCCCTCAACCGGTTGCCGGGAGTACGCTGCGCGAACGCCGACGGCACCTTCTATGCCTTCCCCGACTTCAGTGAAGCCATCAGCCGGCTGGAAGGCGTGGACGACGACATCGGTCTTGCCGAGTACCTGCTCGAGCAGGCCAACGTCGCCCTGGTGCCCGGCTCCGCTTTTGGCGCGCCAGGCCATGCGAGGCTGTCGTTTGCCACCTCCATGGAGCTGCTGCAAGAAGCTATCCGCCGCCTGCAGCAGGTTCTCAGGCCCTGAGCGGCGCGGTTGACCGGTTGTGGGCAGTCCCGTATTATTCCGCCTTCTCGCGCAACGCGATTCCCCGGTAGCTCAGTCGGTAGAGCGGGTGACTGTTAATCACTAGGTCGGCAGTTCGAGCCTGTCCCGGGGAGCCATATTACCTTGTATGTGTGATTCGTCAGGGCCGGTTCCGACCGGCCCTATTTTATTCTCCGCCGGGGTTCACGGCGGTTGAATCCGGCCCCCGCCGTCCCCATATTGCAGCCGTGAGAATCCGCTCAGGAGAGTGAACATGGTAACCGGTATCATTCTGATCGCGGCAGGGATCCTGTTGCTGCTCTATCCGCCTTTGTTGTCGATTATTGTCGCTGCGCTCCTGGTCTTTGCCGGCGTGCTGGCGGTCTCTGTCGCACGCTACAACCGCCGCCACCAGCGGCACTTCGACAACCCGACCGTAGAATTCTTTTTCAGGTATTGATATGTCCATAGAAAGAACGATGTTTGCATTCGGCGGGGTCATGGTGATGCTGACCTCATTGCTGGCGCTGTACCACAGTCCGCTGTGGACCTGGGTTACTCTGTTCATCGGGTTTAATTGCCTGCAGAGCTCGTTTACCGGCTTCTGTCCGCCCACCTTCCTGATGAAGCGGTTCGGCATGAAGACCGAGGCGCAGCTGGCGCGCGAAGCGCTCGACACCTCGTCCTGAGCGGCGCCGAAAACCGACCGCCCCCACCACCGCGTACGCTGGTTGATAGGGTGGATATAGCACACCGCCGGGCGTGAACGGCGTCAGCGCGGCGGGCGGCGATACTCGCGGGTAATGCCTTTGCCGTCCAGGCAGGAGACCCGATCGGCGTCTTCCAGCTTGCAGCTCATCGAATATTCAGTGATCTGCCACTCCCCGGCGGCCGGGCGGCCCGACGCTTTATCGACCAGCTTGACGAGTGTCCGATAGGACATTTCGAATAAGCCTCCGGCAGAGAAGCCGCTCAGTTCGCTCTCCACTTTATAGAGTGCCGGTCCGTATTGCGTTTTGACATTTTGCGGCACACTGACGCAGGCCAGGTCGCCGGATTTGACGCTACAAAATGTGCTTGCCGAGGGCAACAGCGAGGCCGGTTTGGTGCCACTGTTCCAGCGCCCGCCGAGCAACAGGGCGCGTACTTCCGCGGCGCTGCTCAGCGGTTTTTTTTTAACCCTGGCGGCTACGGTCTTGGGTCGCGAGGGCGCCACCGCGGCCTCTGTCGGGACCGGCCTCGCAGGGGCGCTGGCCGGCACCGCCGGCGCATCGGCCTGAGCCCGCGCCAGCCGGGTGGATAAACGACTTTCCGCCGCTTGCTGTAACTGCTTGCGGCGGGCGGCTATTGCGGCCGCATCGGGGGGTGCCACCGACTTGTCCGCAGATGCCGGTAACGAATCGGGAGTGCTGGCTATCGCGGGCGGTGGCGCTGCATGTGCAGGTGCAGGTGCGGGCTCGGGTGTGGGTGCCGGCGGGTTCATCCGGGCGGATTCCGCTGCGCTTTCGGCGACGGGCGGCACCACCGGCATTTTTTCAGGTTGCCCGGCAACTGGCGCCGCGTCGGCTGTCGCCGGCGGCGTGCCGGCGGCGGCTGGCTCTTCCTCAAGCACCGCCGCGTTTTGGGACGACAGGGCCCCTTGCGCTTGCGGTGCGGCTGAGCCACCCGGCTCGCCGGGAGCCGCGCTGTCGAGCGTCTCCGGCACGTCCTGGCCATCGCCGACCGGGGCGCCGGTTCCATCAGCCAGCGGCCCCCTCAATATCGTGCCCGTGTCCCCGTCCCCCACGGGCGGAGCTGTGCCGAGGCTGCGATCGGTGCTTTCCTCGGCGGAAGTGTCGGCACCCGGTAAGGCAGGCAGTGCCCGCTCCAGGCCGGCCTGATCCGGGGCCGAGATCCGCGGCCTTTGTTCAGCGCCGCTATGATCGCCCGGCCCAAACGGCAAATCGAACGCCTCCGGATTGGTGCGAATAAAATAGATCCCCGCGGCACCCAGGACGATCACCGCGGCCAGCACCAGCGCATTGCTGCCGGCTTTTTTCTGCGGCGCTCTGTTACGCGGGCGCAGCAAGGCATCGTCCGGCTCGAACGGCGGCGCCGGGCGCACCCTGTTCGGGGGCGGCCGCTGGCGGGCACGCGCCGGCTCGGCGGCCCTGGCGGGTGCCGCTGACCGAGCACGACTGCCCGGCAGGTCTTTATTATCCAGGCGGATACCGCCGGCTCGGCTTCGCTGAGGCGCCGGGGCCGCGGAGGAAGCTCCCGTCGCCTGGCGGTCTGCGACCAGCGTGGCGGTTCCAACAGCAGCTTCAGCGGCAGTGCCACTCACCGCTGCCGCCTTAACCGGTGCAGCCGCCGGACGCTCGGCTGCGGCCGCCGCCTCGGGCGCTTTTGCCGTTGCGGCAGGACTGCCCGCAGCCGCGGCGACGGCTGCGGCGGGCGTTTTTGCGCTATCGCGGGTACGAGGAAGATGGGCAGGTTTACGCGCCGTGTCGCCCTCCCGTGGCGCAATGGCACTGTCGTCAAGCAACGGTTGGGAACCCAGCAGGTGCTCGTCCACCAGACCCGCAATCACGCTCTGCGCGTCAGCGCCGTTGAACTGGTGCTTGTGCTCCATGCCACCGTAGAGGAACAGACGGTTGGCGATCAGATTGATGCGCCGCGGGATGCCGCCGCTGTACCGGAAAATCAGACGCAACGCCGCTT
This sequence comes from Thiogranum sp., assembly GCA_030148915.1. GTDB lineage: Bacteria > Pseudomonadota > Gammaproteobacteria > DSM-19610 > DSM-19610 > Thiogranum. Next base: position 1,215 of record JASBSN010000059.1, on the reverse strand, counting down.
CGTCAATCGAGGGGTCGCCTTTCCAGCCGACTTTGCTCAAGCGGTGCTCTATGTAGTCGATGGTTTCATCGAAGCCCAGGGGATCGAGCGTGGTGGCCGCGACCAGGCGCTGCTGCAAATGTTCCATGCCGGGAGAATGGATGAGATCGAGCAGCTTCTCCTGCCCGACCAGGCAGATTTGCAGCAGCAACTGATACTGATACTGCAGATTGGCCAGCAGCCGCAGTTCTTCCAGCGCCCCGGTGGAAAGCCCCTGAGCTTCGTCGACAATCAGCATGGCGCGCTGGCCGCTGCGGATCTTTTTCACCAGATACGCTTCGATTTCCAGTACCAGCGCCGCCTTCTCAAACCGGTCCGGTTGAATGCCAAAGGCGCTGGCGACCATGTGCAGCAGATCGCGGGATTCCAGCTGGGTACTGGTCAGCGTGGCCACTTGTACCCGCGAGCGGTCGAGGGTGGCGAGAATTTCGCTGATCAGCGTCGTCTTGCCGGTACCGGCCGCGCCGCTGATGGCGATAAAGCCCTCTCCCTGATAGATGGCGTAGTTCAAATAGGCTTTGGCGCTGGCGTAACTGCTGTGCTGCAGGGAAAAACGGTAATCCGGGCCCAACCGGAACGGTTCGCCACTCAGTCCGTAATAAGTTCTGTAAACATCGAGCATGTGGATTTCTGGTCCCGGTTATCCGCAGCAGGCGGTGCAGTGCGACCGCCGGTCTCACTGGTAGCGACAGCTTACTACATTCCGCTGTAGCAAATTATCGCAACCTTAAGAACATTCATCAAAATTTGTGCCAGAATTCTCGCCTCCGGCAACCCGGAATCAGCGACCGATAGAGACCGAAAAGGCTTGACTTACCCTTGGCCATTCTGGATTCTACCCCCTGTGCAGGCAGTTAGCGGCCATTTTCATGAACTTAGAGGCTATACAGTGAGAAAAAATCCCTTTTTTCAGTTCCTGGCCTGGGCCCTGTTCCTCAACCAACCGGTGCTTGCACAGGACGCCATCCAGATCGAGATCGACAGCGCCCCGGTCGAAGTCGAGATCCAGAAACCCGACCAGCCCGCCGCCAAACCCGAGCCGGCTCCCCAGCCGCAGCAGGCGCAGACCCCGCCACCGCCTGACAAAGAAGCGGAAAAAACCAAGGGAAGTGGCCGCAGCTACGGGGTGGCCATCGGCATCGGCGCACTGGTTGCCGGCCTGCTGGCAGCGCTCGG
>JASBSN010000052.1 GCA_030148915.1 Thiogranum sp. | reverse complement strand
GCCGCCCAGCCAGCGAACTCTATCAGCCCACACTTGCCGTTGCGGTTGCGCCCGTCGCCGGCGACGATGCGGTAGCTGACCCGTTGCCTGCCCTCCCCGGCGTCCTCTACTGCGGTCACTTCGCGCACTTGCCAGTCGGCGCCGAAACGGCCGTTGCTGTAGCTGGCGCCGATCACGATGCTCTGCGGGGCCAGGGTGTGATCGCCGCCGGGTTCGTTGGCCAGGGCGTAGATTTTCAGCAGGTCCTGTTCGCTGATGTCGACGAAGGTATCGAGTTCGCTCAGGGCTTTCAGCAGTTTTTCATGGCCTAGGGGCGCGGATCCCGCGGGCGCGGTTTCGCGCGCGGCCGCTCTGGTCAGCACTACCGGGTAGCGCCGCCAGCGGAAGAAATAGTTGAATACTACGGCGATGGTCAGGATCACGGCGACGTTCAGCAGCACCGGGGTCAGCATGTAGTGGTAGCCGAGTGCCTGCACTTGTGGGCCGCTCACCACGGCCGCCAGCGCGGTCGCGCCGCCGGGCGGGTGGATGCAGCGGAACACGTGCATGGCGCCGATGGCGATGCCGACGGCCAGTGCGGCGGCCAGCAGGGTGTCGGGCACCAGCCGTGCGCAGGTAACCCCGATAAAGGCGGAGATCAGGTGTCCGCCGAGCACGGCCCACGGCTGCGAGAGCGGCCCGTGCGGCACGGCGAACAGCAGCACCGCCGAGGCGCCCATCGAGGCCACGATCAACGCACTCGACGGTTCGTGCAACAGCGGGCCGCTGATGAGCAGAATGGCCAGGATGCCAAAAAAGCCCCCTACGCCCGAGACCAGTTGTTCCAGACGGCTGACGTGGGCCCACTCGATGCCCAGGTAGCGCTGCAGGGTTTTCACCCATTTGTGCTCCAACATGCCCATCAGTGCTGGTCCGGCGGCCCGGAATACAAGAAGGTGCTGTGCAGGGTGTCTTGTGGCAGTGCGCAGGCATCGGCGATTTGGCTCATCGCCTCGTTGTGCTCTACGCGCACGCGGTTGCCGGTAACGCGGATCAGTCCCTGTTCGCTGAGGTTGCGGATAATGCGCGAAAAGGTCTCCGGTTTCACCGACAGGCGCGAGGCGAGTATCTGTTTGGGCACTTTCAGCTCAAACTCGTCGCCCAGTTCGGCGGCCTGCGCCAGCAGGTAGCCGGCGACCCGGCAGGTGGCGCTGTGCAGGCTCAGCTCGTCGATTTCGCGGATCAGGCCGCGCAGGCGCTGGCTCATGTCGCCCAGCAGCAGAAAACAGGTATCCACCGAGTCGCGCAACATGCTGGCAAAGTCGTAGGCGTCGATGCTGATCAGGGTGGCCTCCGAGAGGGCCTGGGCGCCCACCGGGAAGTGCGGCCGGTCGAGAAACATCAGCGCCTCGGCAAAGGTGCTGCCCGGTGTCACCACCTCGATGACTTTCTCGTTGCCCGCCGGCGACAGGCGGTACAGTTTTATCTGGCCGCTCAGCAGCAGGTAAAAGCGCTCGGCGGCGTCGCCCTGTTCAAACAGCGCTTCTCCGTCGTGCAGGCTGAGCGGGCGCGCCCGTTTTGCCACCCGCTCCAGCTGTTGCGCCCCAAGGTGCGAAAAAAGCAGGCCTTTTCTCAGGTCTTCAAGCATAGGGGTGCATCCTCATGAAGCGCTTGATGAAAGTCAAGGAGCTGCGGCAGATCAATCGCTTAAATAGTCCCAGCCCCACCCAGCAGAGGACCGGATCATGGCACAGGCGTTTACCAAGGCAATGGCGCGCAATATATTTTACGGCGGCAGCCTGTTTTTCATTCTACTGTTTCTGGCGCTGACCTTCGACACCAGCTCGGCGCTGCCGGAACTGGACAATCGCGCCAATCTCACCAAAACGGTGGCGCTGGGTAAAAGCCTCTGGGAAAAGAACGACTGCATCGGCTGCCACACGCTGCTCGGCGAAGGCGCCTATTTTGCCCCCGAGCTCGGTAACGCCTACCAGCGGCTGGGCGGCAAGGCGGGCATTATCGGCTTTATCCAGAGCCGCCCGAAAGACGGCATTCCCGGGCGGCGCAGTATGCCGCAGTTCAATTTTACCGACGAACAGCTCAACGCCATCGCCGAATTTCTGAAATACAGCTCGGAGATCAACGCCGCCGGCTGGCCGCCAAACGTCCAAGGTTAACGCGAGGGGAATCCAGTATGCAATACCAATCACAAGCCGTTGCCAAGCCTTATTTCATCGCCGCCATCGGGCTGTTCGTCGGCCAGATCGTGTTCGGCCTGATCATGGGGCTACAGTATGTCATGGGCGACTTTCTGTTCCCCGAGATCCCGTTCAACGTCGCGCGCATGGTCCACACCAACCTGCTGATTGTCTGGTTGCTGTTCGGCTTCATGGGCGCGGCCTACTATCTGGTGCCGGAGGAATCCGAGCGCGAGCTGCAAAGCCCGGGCCTGGCGATACTGATGTTCTGGGTGTTTCTGATTGCCGGTGCTTTGACCATTCTCGGTTACCTGTTGGTGCCCTATGCCACGCTCGCCGATATCACCGGCAATGAGCTGTTCCCGACCATGGGCCGCGAGTTTCTCGAACAGCCGACCGTCACCAAGATCGGCATTGTCATAGTGGCGCTGGCGTTTCTCTACAACATCGGCATGACAGTGCTCAAGGGCCGCAAGACGGTCATTAACCTGGTGCTACTGATCGGCCTAGTCGGTCTGGCGGTGTTTTTCCTCTTCTCTTTCTACAACCCCGACAATCTGGTCAAAGACAAATTCTACTGGTGGTGGGTGGTGCATCTGTGGGTGGAAGGCGTGTGGGAGCTGATCCTCGGCGCCATTCTCGCCTTTGTGCTGATCAAGACCACCGGGGTCGACCGCGAGGTGATCGAGAAGTGGCTGTATGTGATTATCGCCATGTCGCTGATCACCGGGCTGATCGGCACCGGTCACCATTATTTCTGGATCGGCACGCCCGCCTACTGGCAGTGGTGGGGTTCGATTTTCTCCGCGCTGGAGCCAATTCCGTTCTTCATGATGACGGTGTTCGCCTTTAACATGGTCAACCGCCGGCGCCGCAACCACCCCAACAAAGCCGCCATGCTGTGGGCGCTGGGCACCTCGGTGATGGCCTTTCTGGGGGCCGGCGTGTGGGGTTTCATGCACACGCTGGCGCCGGTCAACTTTTATACCCACGGCTCGCAGATCACCGCGGCGCACGGGCACATGGCCTTCTACGGCGCCTATGTGATGATTGTGCTGACCATCATTTCTTACGCCATGCCCATGCTGCGTGGACGCCAGGCGGCCAACAGTAACCGCTCGCAGGTGCTGGAAATGTGGTCGTTCTGGCTGATGACCGTGTCGATGGTGTTTATCACGCTGTTTCTGACCGGCGCCGGTATTCTGCAGGTCTACCTGCAACGCTTCAGCGACAATCCGCAGCCATTTATGGTGGTGCAGGACAAAATCGCCCTGTTTTACTGGATGCGTGAAGTCGCCGGGCTGGTGTTTCTGATCGGCCTGGTGACCTATCTGGCCAGCTTCTTCGTCGGCAGTCGCGATGCCGAAGCCGTGATAACCCCTGGCGGCGAAAACGCACGCGTCAACGGCCCCGCCGGATCGGTCAGCGGCGCAACGGTCAACAGCGGATGACGCGCGGCCCCATGAACCCGGAGCGGGCATGAACGCCCCCGTCGCGGTCCCCTCCTCGAGCGCAGCGTTGCCGTTTTACCGGGCGCAGGGCAACGAGATCGCCCTGTTCGAGCACGCCTGGCGGCGCCAGTTGCCGGTGATGATCAAAGGGCCGACCGGCTGTGGCAAAACCCGCTTTATTCAACACATGGCGGCACGGCTGGAACGCCCCTTGTATACCGTGTCCTGCCACGACGATCTGAGTGCCTCCGATCTGGTCGGCCGCCACCTGATCGGCGACAGCGGCACCTTCTGGAGCGACGGACCGCTCACCCGCGCGGTGCGCGAGGGCGCCATCTGCTACCTGGATGAAGTGGTCGAAGCGCGCAAGGACACCACCGTGGTGTTGCATCCGCTCACCGACGATCGACGCATGCTGCCGCTGGAGCGCACCGGCGAAACGCTGCAGGCGCCGCCGGGGTTTATGCTGGTGGTCTCTTACAACCCCGGCTATCAGAATCTGCTCAAAAGTCTCAAGCCGTCGACCCGGCAACGCTTTGTGGCGATGAGTTTTGATGTCCCCGGGGCGGCGCTGGAAACCGAGATTGTCTGCGGCGAAACCGGGGTGGACCGCGCACTGGCCGCCCGCCTGGTGGCGCTGGCCGGCGCCTTGCGCGCGCTTACCGATCACGATCTTGAAGAGGCCGCTTCCACGCGGCTGCTGGTGTACGCCGCGCGCCTGGTGCAAAGCGGCTTCGATCTGCGCCAGGCCTGCTTGGCCGCGCTGGCCGAACCGCTCAGCGACGAGCCGGAAACCCTCGACGCCCTGCGCGAGGTGATCTATGCCAGCCTCGGTTGAGCAAGCGCCGCACAACCCGGCGGGTCAGACACTGGCGGTTAGCGCCGAAGCCCTTTATCTGCTCAACCTGCTGCTGTTACCGGGGCTGGCCTTCGTGGCGCTGGTGGCGGTGTACCTGAAAAGCCATGGCACCGCCGCGCCACTGGCCGCCGCCCATCTGTCGCAGACACTGGCCGCCAGCCTGTGGGCCGGCGGGCTGCTGGTGCTCGCCAATCTGGCGGTTCTGGTCCTGGGTGGCTATCAGACACTAAGCGCCTGGATTATTCTGGCCGCCTACGTGGTCCTGGTGCATGCCTCGCTGGTAGTGTGCGGTGCTATCGGTCTGGCGCGCGCGCTGGCCGGCCAGTGCTGGCGGTTTCCGCTCTTCGGTCGCCCGCTCCCGGCCGGTTGCGCACCCCAGGCGAGGCGATGAGTACAACCGCCCTGCAACGCCGCCGACGGCTGTTCCAGGCGGCCTTCTTCAGTCTCTTTGTGCTGGCGCCGCCGCTGGATATTCTGCGCCTCGATCTGACCCGCGGCCATTTGATCCTGTTCGGCCACGACTGGACCTTGGGCATCGACGCCTTTGCCGCCGGCGCCGTCGGGAGCGCCGAGGCGGTGCTCAACCTGGTGCTGCGCGGCTTTCTGCCGCTTCTCGCCATCGGCGCTCTGCTGTTGTATATCGCCTGGCGTTACGGGCGACTGTACTGTGGCTGGTTGTGCCCGCACTACTCGGTGGTCGAGACTATCAACCGACTGATGCGTCGGGCCAGCGGTAAACCCAGTGTGTGGGAACGCAAACCGTTACCGGAACGCCAGGCGGACGGCCGTTGGTTGCAGCCCCGCCGCCTCTACTGGATTCCCACCCTGGTGGCGGTCGGCGGCTTTGCCTTTCTCTGGGCGCTGGTGCTGCTGACCTATTTGCTGCCCCCGGCCGACATCTATCACAACCTGATCACCGCCCAGCTGACGCGCAACCAGGCGGTCTTTCTGGCCGTGGCTACCGGTGCGTTCTGTGTCGAGTTTCTGCTCGCGCGCCACCTGTTCTGCCGTTTCGCCTGCGCCGTGGGCCTGTTCCAGAGCCTCGCCTGGATGTCCAATAACAGAGCCATGGTGGTGGGTTTCGATACGCGCCGGGCGCGCAGCTGTCAGCCGTGTAACAACGCCTGCGACAACGCCTGCCCGATGCGCCTGAAACCACGCACCGTCAAGCGCGCCATGTTCACCTGCACCGCTTGCGGTGAATGCATCGCGGCCTGCACCCAGGTGCAGGGCGGCGAGCGCCGGCAGAGCCTGCTCGAGTGGGTGGCAGACGACTGTGCCCTGCCAGTAGTCACCGGGCGGGCGGACAAACACGGGCGACCCTGTTTTCCCGGCAGTGTACCGGCCGTGCTGGTGGCGGCGAATGCATCACCCAGGCCCCGCCGGGTCTCGCGGCTGACAGAAACCGAACACTAGCCGGTATGGAAGAGCAAGTCGGCGAGCTGTGGCACAAACTCATCACGCGCCTCGCCGAGCGCGAGCACGGGCAAGCCACAGTAACCCTCACCGAAGTGGCGCCTGCATTGGGGGTGTTCTTCCGCGCTCTCGGCGGCGACGGCGGCCTGCAGGTCGAAGGCGCTCAGGCCAGCGCACACGGCGGCCGGCGCGGCTGGCTGCAACGCCTGGCCGGCAGCGGCTCGCGCCTCGAACTGGCCTGGCGCGACGAACGCAGCCTGCGCCTGCCGCTCAGCATCGGCACCTTCGCCGACAAAGCGCTCAACCGCGATCTGTATTTCTGGCTGGCGGCGCTGGCCGCCGGCGACGACGACGGCCCGGCCGGCGACTGGTTCGCCCACAACCAGTACCTCACGCGACGTGCCCTGACACGGTGGCCCGGTCTGCGCCGGCGCTATCACCGCCTGTGCGCCGCGCACCTCGCCACACGTCCCGACCCCGCGCGGCTGCGCGCGAGCGCCGCGCGCAGTGAGGCCGCCGTGCGTGCCGCGCTGTCGCAGCCCGGCAGCGTCGCTGCCTTACCGCCGGCGCGGCGAGCCCCGGCGGCCGTACCTTTGTGGCTGCATCCGCACCCGCCCGCACCACCGGCAAGCAAGCAGGAAGCAGCCGCGCAGCCGGAACCGTCCGGGCACAAAGATGACAACCGTAAACTCGAAGACATGGCCCGGCGCCGCGCCGCGCGCAGCGAGGCTGCCGAGAGTACCGGAGGACTGATCGCCCTGCGCATGGAAAACATCCTCAGTTGGGGCGAGTACGTGCGCCTCGATCGCAGCAGCGAAGAAGAAGACGACAGCGAACAGGCCGAAGCGGTAGCGCGCGATCTCGAGCAGCTGGCGCTCTCGGCACAGCCGCACACCCGCGGCGTGCGCCTGCGGTTCGATTTGGACCTGCCGGCGGCCGCGGAGGATGATCGGGTGCTGCACGAGGGCACCCTGTTGCCCGAGTGGGATTGGCGCAAGCAGGCGCTGCTGCCGGATCGCTGCCGCCTGGTGTCTCTGCAGAGCCGGCACGAGGCCGCGGCGGCCCTGCCGGCCCACCTGTCGACGCCGGCGCGGCGCCTGCGACGCCACTTTCAGGCGCTGGCCCCGGCACGGCGCTGGCAGCGCGCTCAGGCCGATGGCCCCGACATTGATCTGGACGCCTATCTGCGCTTTGCCACCGATCGCCGCGCCGGTGTGCAGCGCGACGCCGACGCGCTGTACTGTCAGCGGCGCCCGTGTGAGCGCGACCTGGCGTGCCTGTTGTTGGCCGATCTGTCACTGTCCACCGACAGCTGGGTCGACGACCATCACCGCGTCATCGATGTCATCCGCGACAGCTTGCTGCTGTTCAGTGAAGCGCTGCATGCCGGCGGCGATGCCTTCGCCCTGTATGGGTTTTCCAGCCGCAAGCGGGATCCGATCCGCTTCCACACGCTGAAATCATTCGCCGAGCCCTACAACGGACACACCCGCGGGCGCATCCTCGACATCAAACCCGGCTATTACACCCGCCTGGGCGCCGCGGTGCGCCACGCCGGCGCGCTGTTAGGCGCCCAACCGGCCGGGCATCGCCTGCTGCTGTTGCTGACCGACGGCAAGCCCAATGACCTGGATCAGTATGAAGGCCGTTATGGTATCGAAGACACCCGCCACGCCGTGCGCAGCGCCCGGCGCCAAGGGTTACAACCGTTTTGCATTACCATCGACCCCAAGGCGAACGACTACCTGCCGCACCTGTTCGGCACAAACGGTTACGCGATGATTCACCAGCCCTCGCAGTTGCCGGCGTTGTTGCCGCGCCTCTACGCCCGCCTGACGCATCAGATCTAAG
>JASBSN010000050.1 GCA_030148915.1 Thiogranum sp. | reverse complement strand
CTGCGCATCGGCGAAACCGTGCAGATCGCTTATGTAGACCAGAGCCGCGACGCACTCGACGGCGGCAAAACCGTATGGGAGGAAATCTCCGACGGGCAGGACATCGTCACGGTGGGCAAATACGAAGTGAACTCACGCGCCTATGTATCGCGTTTCAACTTCACCGGCACCGACCAGCAGAAACGCGTCGGCGATCTTTCCGGCGGCGAACGTAACCGTGTGCACCTGGCCAAGCTGCTGAAAAGCGGCGGCAATCTGCTGCTGCTCGACGAACCGACCAACGACCTGGACGTGGAAACGCTGCGCGCCCTGGAAGAAGCCTTGCTGGATTTCCCCGGCTGCGCCGTGGTCATCTCGCACGACCGCTGGTTCCTCGATCGCATCGCCACCCATATCCTCGCCTTTGAGGGCGACAGTCACGTCGAGTGGTTCGAGGGCAACTATGCCGATTACGAGGCCGACCGCAAACGACGACTGGGGGACAACGCCGATCAGCCTCACCGGATCAAGTACAAACGCCTGGCGGGCTGATGGGACCGGCAGTTCGAGGCCAACATACTGCCCGTTATCATGGCTGTGCAGTTTAAGATCAGCGGAAAGCGTCAGGCCAGCGTTGCTTGCTGTGAATCACGCCGACGATTTGTATTGTGTCGCCTTCAATGGCGTATATAAGCAGGTACGGCGTTTGCTTCACCACCCATTCACGTGTGCCGTCGACGCGTCCGGGGCGTCCGATCCACGGTTGGGTCGGCAGTAAACGAGTGGCATCGGCAATGCGTTGCGCGACAGTTTGCGCCACTGCGTGATTACCCCGGCAATGTAGTCTTGCGCGTGTAGCAGTTGTTGCAGGGCGCGCTTAGTCCATTTCAGCTTCAATCTGCACACCCCATTTGGCGAACGTCTCCCGCACCTCATCGGCACTGGCGAACTCACCCCGCCGCGCTTCGCTCAAGCCCGCCTCGATCGACTGTCGCACATACGCCTCATAGAGCACATCCTGCCAGGTGGCATCCTCCGGCAGTTGATCGGCCAACTCATGCAGCGCTTGTTTGATGTCGTGGGCGTTCGTGCTCATCGCAATGTCCTCGTAAACGGGCGGTTTAAGCCTATCAGATTTCCTCCATCTCGGCCTCCTTTGCCAGCAAGCCCAGTAAGGCGGCCTGGGCGCCTGCCGTTGTTTCTTCTTGATTTTTTCTTGCTTCAGCTTCGCCGGATGAATCGCGCTGTGGATCGCTTTCATCTTGTGGGTGCTCATGTCGCACCCAGGGGGCCAGTCTCCCCTTACCGATCAGGCCGACACGCCAATACAGGCGGCGGTCTGCCGGGCGATTTCCAGCTCTTCGTGGGTGGGTATGACCAGTACCTTAACCGGCCCGTCGTCGCTCTGGATCTCGCACACTTCCGATCCGCAGGCGGTGTTTTTCCGCGCGTCCAGACAAATGCCCAATCCTTCCAGACCGCTACAGACCTGCTCCCGGATGATGGATGAGTTTTCGCCGATGCCGGCGGTGAACACC